>NZ_UBIZ01000143.1:0-14357 GCF_900465275.1 Parafrankia sp. Ea1.12
CCTCCAGACCCCCCGCTACTGGACCCACCAGGCCCGCACCACCGTCCACTACCACCACGCCATCACCACCCTCCACCAGCACGGCACCACCACCTACCTCGAGATCGGACCCGACACCACCCTCACCACCCTCACCACCGAAACCCTCGAACAACTCGGTGCGGGCCATCCGGACGGCCCCCGGGACGGCGCGGGAACCGACCCCGACGAGGAGCGCACGGCCGCCGCCCCGGTGGTGATCCCGCTCCTGCGCCGGGACCGCTCCGGCACCACGACCTTCGCGACCGCGCTGGCCACCCTGCACGCCCACGGCCACCCGGTCGACTGGAACCTTCACCCGGCGCCCGCCGAAACGACCGCCGCCGACGCGGACGCCGCCTCCGGTGCCGACACGGGCGAGGCGACGCCCACGGCTGACGCCGCGTTCCCCGCGCCGCCGGTGGCCCTGCCCACCTACCCCTTCCAACGCCAGCGGTACTGGGTGAGCACACCGACGACCGCCGCGGACGCCGGCGCGGCCGCGGATGGCCCGGCGGGTGACAGCGGAACCTTCTGGGCGGCCGTCGAACGCGGCGACCTGACCGGCCTCACCGACGAACTGGGTCTCGACGCGCCCGAACGGGCCGCGGCGCTGGAGGCCGTCCTGCCGGACCTCGCCACCTGGTGGACGAACCACAAGACCACCGCGACCGCCGACTCCTGGCGGTACCGGTCGGTGTGGCGCCCGCTCGCGAGCGACCAGGGTGCCCGGCCGGCGAACCGTTCCCTCGCCGCGGCGGACACGGCGAGCGGCCGGTGGCTGGTGGCCGTGCCCGCCGGCGCGGACCTCGACCGGCATCGCCCCGCCTGGCTCGACGCGGTACTCGCGGAGCTGCGCGCCCGCGGTGCCGACACCACGCTGGTCGAGGTCGACCGGAGCGCGGCGGAACGCGGTCGTCTCACCGACCTGCTGCGAACAGCGGTGTCCGGCGGGCCGTCCCCGCTCGGCCCGCTCAGCGGGGTGCTCTCGCTGCTCGCCCTGACCCGCGGCGCGACACATCCCGACCACGGCTCACTGCTGTGGGGTCTGGGCGCCACGACCGCGCTCGTCCAGGCCCTGGGCGAGGCCGAGGTGGACGCGCCGTTGTGGTGCGTCACCCGCGGCGCGGTGTCGACCGGGTCGGGCGATCCGGTGGCCGACCCGGACGGCGCGCTGGTCTGGGGTCTCGGCACAATCGTCGCCGCCGAGCACCCGGGCCGCTGGGGCGGCCTGGTCGACGTGCCCGAGACGGCCGGTGACGCCGTCGCGGCGCGGCTCGTCGCAGCGCTGCACGGCGGCGGGGAGTCGCCGGGCGAGTCGGAGCTCGCCGTGCGCGGATCCGGGCTGCTCGCCCGGCGGCTGGTGCGGGCCCCGCGGATCCCCGCCCAGCCGAGGACCGAATCCGCGGCCGCGACGCGGGGTTGGCAGCCTGGCACCGAGACGGGCACGGTGCTCGTCACCGGCGGGACGGGTGCCCTGGCCGGCCATGTCGCCGGCTGGCTGGCCCGCCGCGGCGTGCGCCACCTGCTGCTGGTCAGCCGGCGCGGTGCGGACGCGCCGGGGGCCGCGGCGCTGGCCACGCGGCTCGGCGAGCTGGGGGCACGGGTGAGTTTCGCGGCGTGCGACGTCGCCGACCGGGCCGCCCTGGCCGGGGTCCTCGCCACCATCCCCGACGACCTCCCGCTGAGCGCGGTGGTGCACACGGCGGCGGTGCTCGACGACGCCCTGCTGGCGAACCTGACGCCCGCCCAGCAGGACCGGGTGCTGCGCGTCAAGGTCGGCGGGGCGCGACACCTGCACGAGCTCACCGCCGGCGTGGCGCTCGAGGCCTTCGTGCTGTTCTCCTCGGTGGCGGGCCTCGTCGGCATAGCCGGGCAGGGTAACTACGCCCCCGGCAACGCCTACCTGGACGCGCTGGCCGCGCATCGGCACGCCGCGGGACTGCCCGCCACCTCGATCGCCTGGGGCCACTGGGCCGGCGACGGGATCGCCGAGCCGAGGCTGGCCAGCCAGGGGCGGCGGCACGGTTTCGCGCCGATGGATCCCCAGGTCTGCGTCGCCGCGTTGGAGCGGATCCTCGAACAGGAGGAGACACAGCTCGTCGTGGTCGACGCCGACTGGCCCACCATCCGCCGCGCCCGGCCGTACCGGCTGCTCGACGAACTCGTCCAGGTCCGGGAGGCCGGTGCCGGCTCGGGCGGTACGCCCGGCGCCGGCGGTGCGCCGGGTACCGCCGGGGAGGCGCCCGGTGCGGCGCTGGTCCGGAGCCTGTCCGAGGCGAACGCGGCGGAACGCCGGCGCATCCTGCTCCGCCTGGTCCGCACCGAGGTCGCGGCCGTGCAGGGACATGCGACACCCGACGCGGTGGACACCGCGCGCGGCTTCCGCGAGCAGGGGTTCGACTCGCTCACCGCGGTGGAGCTGCGCAACCGGCTGAACGCGGCGAGTGGGCTGCGGCTGCCAGCCAGCCTGATCTTCGACTATCCGACCCCACGGGTCCTGGCCGACCACCTGGGCGAGCACCTCGTGGCACAGGCGGACGCCGCGGGCGCGGCGAGCACCACGGACACCACGGACACGGCGAACACCACGGTCCTGGCGGACCTCGACCGACTGGAGGCCCGGCTCTCCCGCCTGCCGGCGGGCGGAGACGAGCACCGCCGGGCGGGCGAGCGGATCGCGGCGCTGGCGGCCGCGTGGAGCCGCTCCGAGCCGGGGAACCCGGGCGCGGCGGAGCTCGCCGACGCCTCCGACGACGAACTCATCGACTTCATCGGCAAGGAGCTCGGGATCTCATGAGCGACGACCAGATCCGGCGCCTGCTGAAGCGGGTGACCGCCGAACTGCACGAGACCCGCGGCCGGCTGCGCGACGCCGACGAGGCCGGCCGCGAACCGATCGCGATCATCGGGATGGCCTGCCGGTTCCCGGGGGGCGTCGCCTCCCCGGAGGATCTGTGGCGCCTCGTGGCCGACGGTACCGACGCGGTCGGCGACCTCCCCGCCGACCGCGGCTGGGACCTCGACGGTCTGTACCACCCCGACCCGGACCACCACGGCACCTCGTACACCCGTCGAGGTGCCTTCCTGGACGACCCGGGGATGTTCGACGCGGACTTCTTCGGGATCTCGCCGCGGGAGGCGCTGGCCACCGACCCGCAGCACCGGCTGGTGCTGGAGACGGCGTGGGAGGCGTTCGAACGCGCCGGGGTCGACCCCGCCGGGCTGCGCGGCAGCGCCACCGGGGTGTTCGTCGGCACGAACGGCTCCGGATACACCGAGTTCCTCTCCCACGCGCCGCGGGAGGTGGCCGGCTACCTCGGCATCGGCAGCGCCGCCAGCGTGCTCTCCGGCCGGGTGTCCTACTCCTTCGGGTTCGAGGGCCCGGCGGTGACCCTGGACACCGCCTGCTCGTCGTCCCTGGTCGCGCTGCACCTGGCCGCACGGTCGCTGCGCAGTGGCGAGAGCACGCTGGCACTGGCCGGCGGGGTGACGGTGATGACCTCACCGGCGGTGTTCGTCGAGTTCGCCCGCCAGCGCGGGCTGTCGGTGGACGGCCGCTGCAAGGCCTTCGCCGACGCGGCGGACGGCGTCGGCTGGTCCGAGGGCGTGGGCCTGCTCCTGCTCGAGCGCCTGCGCGACGCCCGCCGCCTGGGCCATCCGGTGCTGGCCGTCGTGCGGGGTTCCGCGGTGAACTCCGACGGTGCCTCGAACGGGCTCACCGCCCCGAACGGGCCCTCCCAGCAACGGGTGATCCGGGCGGCGCTCGCCGACGCCCGGATCTCCCCCGACGAGGTCGACGCGGTCGAGGCGCACGGGACGGGGACCCGGCTCGGCGACCCCATCGAGGCCCAGGCGCTGCTCGCCGTCTACGGCCAGGACCGGCCCGCCGAACAACCGCTGTGGCTGGGCTCGGTCAAGTCGAACATCGCCCACACGCAGGCCGCGGCGGGCGTCGCCGGGGTCATCAAGACGGTGCTGGCGATCCGCCACGGCGTGCTGCCGCGGACGCTGCACGTCGACGCGCCCACCTCCCAGGTGGACTGGTCGGCCGGCGCGGTGCGGCTGCTCACCGAGGAACGGACCTGGCCTCGCACGGGACGTCCGCGCCGGGCCGGGGTGAGCTCGTTCGGGGTGAGTGGCACCAACGCCCACGTCCTGCTGGAACAGGCCGAGGCGTCGGACGAGGCGTCGGACGGGCCGTCGCCCGGGCGGTCGCCCGATCCCCGGGCCGGGACCGGCCCGGCTCTTCCCGTTCCCTGGGTGCTGTCCGCCCGCACGCCCGCCGCGCTGCGCGCGCAGGCCGACAACCTCGCCCGGTTCGTCGGTGGCCGCGACGAACCGGCGCCCGCGCTGATCGGGCACGCACTGGCGACCAGCCGCTCGGCGCTGGAGGAACGCGCGGTGCTCGTCGCCACCGGGCGGGCCGAACTGCTGGCCGGCCTGGCCGCCCTGGCCCACGACGAACCCCATCCCGCGCTCGTCCGCCGGCCCCGGGCACCGGGGGCCGGCCCGACGACGGCCGGGGGTTCCGACCACCAGGTGGTCTTCGTGTTCCCGGGTCAGGGGTCGCAGTGGGTCGGCATGGCCGGCGACCTGCTGTCCTCGGCGCCGGTGTTCGCCGAGCGGATCGCGGCCTGCGAGCGGGCGCTGGCCCCGCACGTCGACTGGTCGCTGACCGACGTGCTCGCCGGCGCCGAGGGGGCCCCCTCGCTGGAACGGGTCGACGTCGTACAGCCGGCGCTGTGGGCGGTGATGGTGTCGCTGGCCGCGCTGTGGCAGGCCCACGGGGTGCATCCGGACGCCGTCGTCGGGCACAGCCAGGGGGAGATCGCCGCCGCCTGCGTCGCCGGAGCACTCTCGCTGGAGGACGGCGCGGCGGTGGTGGCGCTGCGCGGCAGGGCCATCGCGGCGCTGTCCGGGGCCGGCGGCATGCTCTCGGTGGCGGCGACGCCCGCCGAGGTCGAGACCCGCCTGGCCGGCTGGGGAACACGGCTGTCGCTGGCCGCGGTCAACGGCCCGGGGGCGGTCGTGGTCTCGGGCGAGCCCGCCGCGCTGGACGAGCTCGCCGCGGCCTGCCGGGCCGACGAGGTGCGGGTGCGCCGCATCCCGGTGGACTACGCCTCGCACTCGGCGCAGGTGGAGGGCATCCGCGCGCAGGTGCTCGGCGCACTGGCCTCGATCCGGCCGCGGGCCGGTGACGTGCCGCTGGCGTCCACGGTCACCGGCGACTGGCTGGACCCGGCGACGATGGACGCCGAGTACTGGTACACCAACCTGCGCCGGACGGTGCTGTTCGAACCGGCCGTCCAGACGCTGCTCGCGTCCGACCACACCGTGTTCGTCGAGGTCAGCCCGCATCCGGTGCTGACGACGGCGATCACGGAGACGATCGAGGGCCGGGCGCTGTCCGGGGTGGTCACCGGATCGCTGCGCCGCGACGGCGACGGCGTCGAGCAGTTCCTGCGGGGGCTGGCGACGGTGCACGTCTCCGGGGTGACGGTGGACTGGGCCCCGGCGTTCGCCGGCGTCACCGCGCACCGCGTCGACCTTCCCACCTACCCGTTCCAGCGGGAACGCTTCTGGTTGACACCGCCGGCCGTGGGCACCGATCCGCGTGCGCTGGGCCTGACCGGCGCGGCGCATCCGCTGCTCGGCGCGGTCGTGGCCCTGGCCGACGGCGACGGCCTGCTGCTCACCGGGACGCTCTCGGTACGTGACCAGCCGTGGCTCGTCGACCACGCGGTGCGCGGCGTGGTGCTGGTACCCGGCACGGCGTTCGTGGAGCTGGCGATCCGGGCCGGCGACGAGGTCGGCCTGGACGTCCTGGACGAGCTGGTCCTCGAAGCCCCGCTGGCACTGCCCGCCGACGGGGCGGTGACGGTTCAGGTCGTCGTCGGGGGCCCGGAGGGCGAGGACCCCGCCGCGGAGTCCGGCGGCGGGGTCGCGGACGGCGGGGTGACGGACGACCGGGTGACGGACGGCGGGCGACAACGAGCGGTGCAGGTGTTCGCCCGCCCGCTGGACGGCCCCGAGGCGGAGGGCGGCTGGACCCGCCACGCCAGGGGGACACTGCGTCGCTCGGACACCGTGCCGGGCGGGGAGCGCTGGCAGCACGACACCTGGCCTCCGCGGGACGCGCGGCCGGTGGACGTGACGGACCTCTACGACCGGTTCGCCGAGTCCGGTCTGGAGTACGGCCCCGTCTTCGCCGGGCTCCGGGCGGCGTGGCGGCGCGGGCCGGACGGACTCGGCGGGGAGCTGTTCGCCGAGATCGCGCTGCCCGAGGACGACCACGGCGAGGCGGCGGCGTTCGGGGCGCACCCGGCGCTGCTCGACGCGGCCCTGCACGGCTCGGCGCTGCTGACCGGGCCGGACCCCCAGCCGGACAGGGGTGACCGCGGCGCGGCGCTCCCGTTCGCCTGGACGGGGGTCCGGCTGCACGCCTCCGGTGCGTCCAGCCTGCGGGTGCGGCTCGTCGCCACCGGACGCGACGCGATCTCGGTGCGCGCCCTCGACGGTTCCGGAGCCCCGGTCGCGTCGATCGACTCGGTGGTGGCCCGCCGGATCTCCGCCGACCAGCTGCGCGCCGTGGAGGCGGGCGTGGGTTCGGCCGGAACCTCGGGCACGCCGCGGGACGCCCTGTTCGGGGTGGACTGGATCGAGCTGCCCACCGCGGCGTCCCACGACGAGGTGCGGGCCACGGTGGCGATCCTGGGCGACGACCCGTTCGCGGTCGCGGCCGGGCTGCGCGCGGCCGGACACGCCACCACGGTGGCGCCCGACCTCGCCCGGCTGGGTGGTCCGCCGGACCGGGAGGGGACCGATCCGGCGGAGCTCGGGGACCTCCCCGACCTGGTGCTGCTCTCGGTGCCGTCACCGGCCGCCGCCTCCCCCGGTCCCGGGAGCGACCCGGCGTCGCCGGTGGCCGGTGCCCACGCCCTGGCCGGGCAGGCCCTGGGCTGGGTACAGGAGTGGCTGGGACGGCGCGACCTCGACGGCGCCCGTCTCGTCGTCCTCACCCGCGGGGCGGTGGCCGCCGCGGCGGGCGAGGCCCCGGACCTGGCCGCTTCGGTCGTCTGGGGCCTGTTGCGCACCGCCCAGTCGGAGCATCCCGACCGGTTCCTGCTCGTGGACGTCGACGGCGAACCCGCCTCGGGCGCCGCGCTGCCGGGCGTGCTCGCCACGGCCGCCGCCACCGGCGAACCCCAGGTCGCGCTGCGGGGCGGGCACGCCCGGGTACCGCGACTGGTCCGGGTGACAGCCCCTGCCGCACCCCCCGCCCCGGTGCGCGGAGCGGACAGCACGTCCGGACCCGTCAGCACCGCCGGACCCGTCGGCACGGCAGGACCTCTCAGCACGTTCCGACCGGAGGGCACGGTGCTGATCACCGGCGGTCTCGGCCGGCTGGGTGTGCTGGTGGCGCGGCATCTGGTGACCGACCACGGCGTGCGCCACCTGCTCCTGGTCGGACGGCGGGGCAGCGCGACCCCGGGCGCCGAGCAGGTCGCCGGACTGACCGAGCTCGGCGCGCACGTGACGGTGGCGGCGGCCGACGTGACCGACCGGGCGGCGCTCGCGGGCGTCCTGGCCGCGATCCCGGCCGAGCATCCGCTGACCGGGGTGGTGCACGCCGCGGGCGCCCTCGACGACGGAGCGCTCGCCTCGCTCACGCCCGGGCGCCTCGGGCCGGTGCTGCGCCCGAAGGTGGACGCGGCCTGGCACCTGCACGAGCTGACCCGCGGGCTGGACCTGGCCGCGTTCGTGCTGTTCTCCTCGGCCAGCGCCACCTTCGGCAACGCCGGCCAGGCCAACTACGCGGCGGCGAACGCCTTCCTGGACGCACTCGCCGCCCACCGCCAGGCCCGCGGGCTGCCCGCGCAGTCCCTCGCCTGGGGCCTGTGGGCCGACAGCAGTGAGCTCACCGCCCACCTGGGCCAGGCCGATCTCGCCCGCTTCGCCCGCGCCGCGGTCCGCCCCCTCGCCACGACCGAGGGCCTCGCGCTGTTCGACGAGGCCCGCCGGCTGACGCACCCGCTGCTGGTGGCGGTCCCGCTCGACCTGGCCGCGCGGGACGGGCGGATCCCGGCCCTGCTGCGCGGGCTGATCCCGCCAAGGCGGCGCGCCGCCGCGGCGGGAGGCCCGGGCGGGACCGCGGCCACCGGCCGTCCGGCGACCGCGGCGACGGGACTCGCCGCGCGGCTGCGCGCCCTGCCGGTCGACGAGCGGCTGGGCGCGGTCACCCAGCTCGTCGGCACTGAGGCGGCCACCGTGCTCGGCCGCACCGGGCCCGGAGGCGTCGACCCGAACCGGGCTTTCAAGGACCTCGGGTTCGACTCGCTGACCTCGGTCGACCTGCGCAACCGGGTGGCCGAGGCAACCGGGCTCCGCCTGCCGGCGACGGTGGTGTTCGACTTCCCGAGCCCGGCGGCACTCGCCGCGCACCTGCTGGCCGAGATCATCGGCACGGACGGCGACGAGGCGACCGGACGGACCTCTCCGGCGGCGGGCCACACCGCCCGATCGGGGTATGCCTCCGGCGCCGGGACCACCGACGACCCGATCGTGATCATCGGGATGGCCTGCCGGTTCCCCGGCGGGGTGACAACGCCCGAGCAGCTGTGGGAACTGGTCGCCGACGGCCGCGACGCGGTGGGCGCCTGGCCCGACAACCGCGGCTGGGACGTCGACGGGCTCTACGACCCCGACCCGGACCAGCCGGGCAAGTCCTCGACCCGGCACGGCGGGTTCCTCTACGACGCCGCCGACTTCGACGCCGAGTTCTTCGGGATCTCCCCGCGCGAGGCGCTGGCCACCGACCCGCAGCAGCGCCTGCTGCTGGAAACCGCCTGGGAGGCCCTCGAACGGGCCGGCATCGACCCGACCGCCCTGCGCGGCAGCGCCACCGGGGTCTTCACCGGCGTCATGTACAACGACTACGCGATGCGGCTGCGGGAGATCCCCGCGGAGCTCGAGGGCTACATCCACAACGGCAGCGCGGCGAGCGTCGCGTCCGGGCGCATCGCCTACACCCTCGGGCTCGAGGGCCCGACCGTCACGGTGGACACCGCCTGCTCGTCGTCACTGGTCGCCCTGCACCTGGCCGCGCAGGCGCTGCGCTCGGGCGAGGCCGACCTGGCGCTGGCCGGCGGGGTGGCGGTGATGGCGTCGCCGGCCGGCATGGTGGCGATCTCCCGACAGCGCGCGCTGTCCCCCGACGGCCGCTGCCGCGCGTTCGACGAGGCGGCCGACGGCACGGGCTGGTCGGAGGGCGTGGGGCTGCTCGCCCTCGAGCGGCTCTCCGACGCGCGCCGGCTCGGTCACCGGGTCCTCGCCGTCGTGCGCGGCTCGGCGGTCAACTCCGACGGCGCGTCCAACGGGCTGACCGCGCCCAACGGGCAGGCGCAGCAGCGGGTGATCCGCACCGCCCTGGCCGGCGCCGGGCTGGGCCCGGGCGACGTCGACGCGGTGGAGGCGCACGGCACCGGCACGAAGCTCGGCGACCCGATCGAGGCGAGCGCACTGCTGGCCACCTACGGACGGGACCGCCCCGCCGACCGGCCGCTGTGGCTCGGCTCGCTCAAGTCGAACATCGCGCACACCCAGGCCGCGGCCGGCGTCGCCGGGATCATCAAGATGGTCGAGGCGATCCGGCACGGCCGGCTGCCGCGCACCCTGCACGTCGACACCCCCAATCCGCATGTGGACTGGTCCAGCGGCGAGGTCCGGCTGCTGGTCTCCGAACAGCCGTGGCCGGCCCTCGACCGTCCCCGGCGGGCCGGCGTCTCGTCGTTCGGGGTCAGCGGGACGAACGCCCACGTCATCATCGAGCAGGCACCCGCCGAGCCCGACCGGGGCGGGCCGGCTGCGTCCGCGGTCGTGCCGTGGGTGCTCTCGGCGCGGTCACCGGCGGCCCTGCGGGCCCAGGCCGCCCGGTTGCGCGTCGCGCTGACCGACCGGCCCGCCGCCGGTCCGGCATCGCCGTCCGAGCCACGGCCGTCCGAGCAGCGACCCTCCGAGCAACGGCCCTCCGACGTCGCGGCCGCGCTGCTGCGGACCCGCACCCGGTTCGAGCACGTCGCGGCGGTGGTGGGCACCGGGACCGGCGAGCTGCTGGCAGGGCTGGACGCCGTGGCCGCCGGCGAACCGGCCGACCACGCGGTCCTCGGCGTCGCGGACGTGACACCGAGAGTGGTGTTCGTCTTCCCCGGCCACGGGGCCCAGTGGGTGGGGATGGCCGAGCGGCTGCTGGCCGACTCCCCCGTGTTCGCGGCGGCGATCGACGAGTGTGCGCGGGCGCTGGCCCCGTTCGTCGACTGGTCCCTGCCCGACGTCCTGCGCGGCGCGACGGCCGGCTCGGCCGACGTTCCCTCCTTCGACCGGCCGGACATGGCCCAGCCCGCGCTGTGGGCGGTGATGGTCGCCCTGGCCGAGCTGTGGCGCTCGTTCGGCGTACGGCCCGACGCGGTGGTCGGTCACAGCCAGGGCGAGGTCACCGCGGCGACCGTGGCGGGAGCGCTGTCGCTGTCGGACGCCGCGCGCATCGTCACCCTGCGCAGCCGGCTGCTGGTGGGCCTGACCGGTCGGGGTGCCATGGCCTCCGTCGCGCTGCCGCTCGCGGAGATCACCCGCCGGCTGGAGACTCGGGCCGGCCGGCTGTCCGTGGCCACCGTCAACGGGCCCGCCGCGGTGGTGGTGACCGGCGACGAGGAGCCGCTCGACGAGCTGCTCGCCGAGCTGGCCGAGGAGGGCGTGCGGGTGCGCCGGCTGCGGGGCGCGGTCGTGGCCGGCCACTCCCCGGTGATCGACGACCTCCGGGACGCCGTCCTCGGCGGGCTCGCCGAGATCACCCCGCGCGCCGGTGAGGTGCCGCTGCTGTCAACGGTGACCGCCGACTGGCTCGACACCACGACCATGGACGCCGCGCACTGGTTCCGCAACCTGCGCCAGACGGTGCTGTTCGAACCGGCGATCCGCGCGCTGGCCGAGCAGGGCCACACGGTCTTCGTCGAGGTCAGCCCCCATCCGGTGCTGGGAGTGGCGCTGGCCGAGACCCTGGACGCCCTCGGCGGGCCGGCGACGGTCGTGACCGAGACGCTGCGCCGCCAGCACGGCGGCCTGGACCGCTTCGCCGTCTCGCTCTCCAGGCTGGCCACCCGCGGGGTGCCCGTCGACTGGTCGCCGCTGGTTCCCGGGACGGACGCCCGCCCGGTGGACCTGCCCACCTACCCCTTCCAGCGACGCCGCTACTGGCTCGACGGCGGCGGCGCACTGGTCGTCGGCTACGCGGTGGACGGCCTGGACGCGCTGGGCCTGACAGCGCAGGAGGGCGGCGCCGCGGCCGGCGGGAACGGATTGCTGACCCGGCTGGCCGGCGTCGAGGAGGCCGAGCGCGGGGAGCTGCTGCTGACACTGGTCCGGACGCAGGCCGCGACGGTGCTGGGGCACGACCCGGAGACGGTGGGCGCCGACCGGGCCTTCAAGGAGCTGGGCTTCGAGTCGCTCACCGCCGTCGACCTGCGCAACCGGCTGAACGCGGTCACGGGCCTGACCCTGCCGGCGACGCTGGTCTTCGACTTCCCGACACCGGCGGCGATCGCGGCGGAGCTCGCCGACCGGCTGGCGGACCGGCTTGCCGCTCTGGGCGACCTGACCGCCGGCCCCGACCCCGCCCACACCGCCCATGGCGCCCATGGCGCCGACGGCGTCGTTCCCGCCGCGGACCGCACCGGCGGGAACGGCTCGCGTCGTGCGGGGTCCGGGCTCTCCGCCGCGGCCAGCCTCGACCTGCTCGAGGCCGCGCTGCCCCGGCTCACGTCCGGGGCGGACCGGGTGCGGGTGCTGGCCCGCCTGCGCACGCTGGCCGCGTCGTGGGCCGACGGCGTCGAGACGGGCCCGGTCGACCTGGACGGCGAGCGGTCCGTCGGCACCGCCGCGGCCGGAGCCGGCGAAGCGGCGAGCCGGGCGCACCTCGACACGATCGACCTGGCCGCCGCCACCGACGAGGAGCTGTTCGCCCTGATGGACGACGCCGAAGGACACGCCTGATGCCAGACGACGACAAGCTGCGGGAGTACCTGCGCCGGGCGCTCGGCGACGCGCAGGCCGCACGCAGGCGGGTCCACAGCCTCGAGGCGCGTGCCCGTGAACCACTCGCGATCATCGCCATGGCCTGCCGTTTCCCCGGCGGGGTTCACTCCCCGGAGGACCTGTGGGAGCTGGTCGAGCAGGGCCGCGACGCGGTGGGGCCGTGGCCGACGAACCGCGGCTGGGACGTGGAGGCGCTCTACGACCCGGACCCGGACCGGCCGGGCACCTCGTACACGCGCAGCGGGGGGTTCCTCCACGACGCCGGCGAGTTCGACGCGGCGTTCTTCGGGATCTCCCCGCGCGAGGCGCTGGCCACCGACCCGCAGCAGCGCCTGCTCCTGGAGACCGCCTGGGAGGTGCTGGAACGGGCCGGTGTCGACCCGACGTCGCTGCGCGGGAGCGCGACCGCGGTGTTCGCGGGGCTGGCGAACCAGGACTACCTGATCGGCATCGGCGAGATCCCCGCCGAGCTGGAGGGCCACGTCGCCGTCGGCAACCTCGGCAGCGTCGCGTCCGGCCGGATCGCCTACACCTTCGGCTTCGAGGGCCCGGCGGTCACCGTCGACACCGCCTGCTCCTCGTCCCTGGTCGCGCTGCACCTGGCCGGGCAGGCTCTGCGCGGGCGCGAATGTGACCTGGCGCTGGCCGGCGGGGTGACAGTGATGGCCACCCCCACCGGTTTCGTGGAGTTCTCCCGCCAGCGCGGGCTGGCCACGGACGGACGCTGCAAGGCGTTCGCCGGCGCGGCGGACGGCACCGGCTGGTCGGAGGGCGTCGGGCTGGTCGCGATCGAGCGGCTCTCCGACGCCCAACGGCTCGGCCACCGGGTGCTGGCCGTCGTGCGTGGCTCGGCGGTCAACTCCGACGGCGCGTCCAACGGCCTGACCGCGCCCAACGGGCCCGCGCAGCAGCGGGTGATCCGCGCGGCGCTGGCGGCGGCGCGTCTCGCCCCGTCCGACGTCGACCTGGTGGAGGCGCACGGCACCGGCACTACGCTGGGTGACCCGATCGAGGCGGGCGCCGTGCAGGCGGTGTACGGCCGGGACAGGCCCGCCGACCGGCCGTTGTGGCTGGGGGCGCTCAAGTCGAACATCGCGCACACCGCCGCGGCCTCCGGGGTGGCGGGTGTGATCAAGACGGTGATGGCCATCCGCGCCGGGGTGCTGCCGAAGACCCTGCACGTCGACACCCCGACGCCGCACGTCGACTGGGGCGACGGCGACGTCCGCCTGCTCACCGAGGCCCGGCCGTGGCCGCGCACAGGTGCTCCGCGCCGGGCCGGGGTGTCGTCGTTCGGCGTGAGTGGCACGAACGCCCACCTGATCCTGGAGCAGGCCCCCGAGAACCCCCCCGCCGCCACGGCAACGGGTTCGGGCGTGCCGGGCGAGGACGCCCGACCCGCGCGGCGGCCACCGGCACTGCCCTGGGTGATCTCCGCCTCGACGGCGCGGGCGCTGCCCGCCCAGGCACGGGCCCTCGCCGCGTGGCTGCGGACCGGCGTGGACGCCGACCCGCTCGACGTCGGGTACTCACTGGTGACCACCCGCGCCCGGCTGGCCCACCGGGCGGTCGTGGTGGCCGCTGACCGCGACGGCTACCTGGCCGCTCTGGACGCGCTGGCCGAGGGCCGCGCGACCACGGCCGTGGCGCGGGGCCTCGCACGCCGGGGCCCGACCGGCGCCGGGCCGGCCGTCGGGCCCGGGGGGCGCCTCGCGTTCCTGTTCACCGGGCAGGGCAGCCAGCGGGTCGGCATGGGGCGCGAGCTGCACTCGTGGTCGACGGTTTTCGCGCGGGCGTTCGACGAGGCCGCCGCGGAGCTCGACCGCCAGTTGGCGGACCACCACGAGGGGACCGCGCCGAAGCCGCTCGCCGAGGTCGTGTTCGGCGCCGGTCATCCCGACCGGGTGGACGCCGACGCCGGGTCGGCGACCGGGCCGGCCGGTCTGCTGGACCAGACCGTGTACACCCAGGCCGGGCTGTTCGCGGTGGAAGTCGCCCTCTTCCGCCTGCTGGAGAGCTGGGGGCTGCGGCCCGACTTCGTCGCCGGGCACTCGATCGGCGGGATCGCCGCCGCGCACGCCGCCGGGGTGCTGACCCTGCCCGACGCCGCGGCGCTGGTGGCGGCACGGGGCCGGCTGATGCAGGCCTGCCCGCCCGGCGGGGCGATGGTCGCGGTCGAGGCGAGCGAGGACGAGGTCCTCGCGGCACTCGCCGACCTGCCGGGCGCCGGTGAGGACGTGGATTGACGG
>NZ_UBIZ01000068.1:0-236 GCF_900465275.1 Parafrankia sp. Ea1.12
AAGTAGCCACCGCTGAGCGGCAGGAGGTCGGTCGGCAGACCCGCCTTCTCGGCCTTGGCCAGGTTGATCCAGTTCGTCTCGACGGCAACATCGGCGCCGTCACTGATCAGGGTGTTGTAACGCTGGTTGGAGTCGAGCGCGGCCTGGAAGGTGAGGGTGTCCAGGTACGGCTTGGGGGCGTCCCAGTAGCGGGGGTTCTTGACCAGCTCCATGGCGGCCTGGCGGGTCCAGCTCTT
>NZ_UBIZ01000133.1:0-17298 GCF_900465275.1 Parafrankia sp. Ea1.12
GTTTTGGGGTTGGAGGTGCGGGCTGGGAGTCCCCGGTTCGTGGCCTGGCAGGCTCAGGCGCCCCGGGGTCCCGGAGTCCGGGATCCCGGGGCAGGTGGAAGATCGACGATCTGGATGGCTCTGTGTCCTCCGCGCCCGGGAACGGGAGACCCGGCCCCGGGCTGACGGGGGTTCCGGGAAGACCACCGGCAGGTCGAGAACGACCAGCGAGGAGGAGCAGCGCGGCGCGATGCCAGGAGGTTCGGCCGGTGGGACTCAGGAAGGTTCGGCGGTCGGGGCGGGGGTGAGGCGGGCCCGGGCGCCGTCGAGGAGGCGCTGGCAGACGGCGGCGAGCTCCTCGCCGCGTTCCCAGAGCGCGAGGGACTCCTCCAGAGCGCATCCCCCGGCCTCCAACCTGCGGACGACGTCCTCCAGCTCCGCGCGAGCCGCCTCGAAGGTGAGACCGGGAGTGGTCCCCGGGGTGACACCCGTGGCGACCCCGGAGGTCGGTCCTGGCGCAGTACCCGCCGTAGTCCCTGGCGTGGTCTCCGGAACACCATCCGAACCGGGTCCGGTGGTGGGGCTCCGCTGACGGTCAAGATCGGTCATGTGCCTTCTCCTGTCCCGTTCGACGGCTGTCCCGCTCGACGGCCGTGAGCCCGCGCCCGGGCTCGAGAGCACCGAAAACGCTGAGAACACCGAGAGACGAGAACACCGGGAGAACCGTTCGAGCGCCGCGTGGTGGTCACTCCGCTCTGGCGGCGAAGGTACCGCCCGCGACCCGGACGGTCAGCGGGTCGCCGGCCTCGATCTCGGCCGGTGAGCGGATCACCGCGCCGTCCGCGTTCTGGATCAGGGCGTAGCCGCGTTCCAGCGTGGCCGCCGGGGACAGCGCCCGCATGCGTGCCGCCGCGTGGACGAGGTCGCGCTCGGCGACGTCCACCGCGTGGGTGAGGCAGCGCAGCGAGCGCGAGCGCAGCGCCCCGACGGTCTGCTCGCGCCGGTCGATCTCGCGCAGCGGGGCTGCCAGGACGGGACGGGCCCGCAGGTCCGCCAGCCGGCGTCGTTCGAGGTCGAGGCGGTGCGCGAGGACCCTGCGGGCCCGGCTGCGCAGGGCCTCCACCAGCGCTGACTGCTCGGAGACGTCGGGGACCACACGCTTGGCGGCGTCGGTCGGCGTGGAGGCTCGGACGTCGGCCACAAAGTCGAGCAGGGGGGTGTCCTGCTCGTGTCCGATTGCCGACACGACAGGTGTCCGGGCGGCGACAACGGCGCGCAGCAGGGCCTCGTCCGAGAACGGTAGGAGATCTTCCAGGGAGCCCCCGCCGCGGGCGATGACGATCACCTCGACGGCGCGGTCGGCGTCCAGATCGGACAGCGCGTCGAGGATCTGGCTCACCGCGAGGGGGCCCTGGACCGCCACTTCCCGTAGTTCGATGCGTACCGCGGGCCACCGGCGGCGGGCGTTCTCGATCACGTCGCGCTCGGCGGCGGATGCACGCCCGGTGATGAGGCCGACCGCCGTCGGGAGGAACGGGAGCCGCCGTTTGCGGCTCGCCGCGAAGAGTCCCTCGGCGGCGAGCGTGGCCTTCAGCCGCTCCAGCCGGGCCAGCAGCGCACCGGCCCCCAGAGGGCGAATCTCCACTACAGCAAGGGCCAACGTGCCCCGGCCGGGGTGGAAGCTGGGCTTGCCCCAGACCACCACCCGGGCCCCGTCGACGAGCCCGGGACCGACCGCGTCGCACACCGCCCGGGGGCAGGTGACCCGCAGGGAGACGTCCGCGACAGGGTCGCGCAGGGTGAGGAAGACCGTGTTCATGCCCGGCCGGCGGGAGATCTCGGTGACCTGACCTTCCACCCATACGCGACCGAGCCGGGAGATCCAGTCACCCAACGCCCGGGAGATCGTCCGCACCGGGAGCGGCTCGTCCGGGGTCGAGGTCAGGGGCACCTGTCGAACCGTACGACCTCCCCCACGGGGGAAGGTCACCGGCGGGCCGGACGATGCTGCCCATCCGGTGATGCTCCGCTCGCCGCTCTTCCAGCCTCGCTGCTCCCGCGTAGACTGCTGCGACATGGGGCGGGTCTTGTTGGCCAAGCCGCGCGGCTACTGCGCGGGTGTCGATCGCGCGGTCCAAACCGTCGAGAAGGCACTCGATCTGTACGGGTCGCCGGTGTATGTACGCAAGCAGATCGTGCACAACGCTCACGTCGTCAAGACGCTGGAAGCGAAGGGCGCGATCTTTGTCGAAGAGACCGACGAGGTGCCTCACGGCGCCACGGTGGTGTTCTCGGCGCACGGCGTGGCACCGACGGTCCACGAGGAGGCTTCCTCGCGTCAGCTTCGCACCATTGACGCGACGTGCCCCCTCGTTACCAAGGTCCACTCCGAGGCTCGCCGGTTCGCCAAGGAGGATCTGGACATCCTCCTCATCGGTCATGAGGGCCACGAGGAGGTAGTAGGCACCACCGGCCAGGCGCCGGACCGTATCCATCTGGTCGACGGTCCTGAGGACGCCGCCGCTGTGAAGGTCCGGGACCCGAAGCGGGTCGCGTTCCTCTCGCAGACGACGCTCTCGGTCGACGAGACGCAGACAACGGTCAAGGCGCTTCGCGAGCGGTTCCCGCATCTGCAGGGGCCGCCGAGCGACGACATCTGCTACGCCACCCAGAACCGCCAGGTGGCCGTCAAGGAGATCGCCGAGAAGGTCGACCTGCTCATCGTGGTCGGCTCACCGAACTCCTCCAACTCGGTCCGGCTCGTCGAGGTCGCCCTCGACGCCGGTGCACCCAAGTCGTTCCTCGTGGACGACTGCGCCGAGGTGGATGAGGGCTGGCTCGACGGTGTCGAGACGGTTGGTGTGACGAGCGGGGCGTCCGTCCCCGAGGAACTCGTCACCGGGGTCATGGCGTGGCTGGCGGACCGCGGGTTCAACGACGTCGAGGAAGTCACCTCGGCGGACGAGCACCTGCTGTTCGCGCTCCCGCCGGAGCTGCGTCGCGACATGCGTGCCCGGGAGCGGGCCGCGGGCGCCTGACGCTCGCTCATCCTGAGCGCGCCGACGGCACCAGGCGGCACAGCACTCCAGCGGTACGTCACTCCAGCGATATCCACTCCGCCGACATTCATCCGGCGTCGGCGCCGCCGTCCAAGCCGCATCGCCGCATTCGGGCGGTCGCGGCCGGAGGCGTCGTCGGCGCCGGCACCAACGGGCCGTCCAGCCAGCGCCGGAAATTCCGGTCGGTCGTGCTGCCGGCGGCCCCCTCACTCCTGGGTCACCGCGCGTGGTGTGAGGACCGTGTCCCATCGGGCGGCTGCGCCACCCGGTCGGATGATCGTCGACGCCCGTGCTGGTCACCGGCTTCGCTCGTAGCCCGGTCCACCCATCGTGTTTCTCTCCGTCCGGTGCCGCGCCAGCCTGGTGCGGCACCGGACGTTCGTCTGTGGTGGCCCGGTGACGGGTGCCGGCCGCCCGGCATGCCGCCCGCGCAGGCCCGTCTCGGGCGATGTGACGAGCGCCCGCCGGGGATGCCGGCCGAGGCGACGGATGCACCTGATGTCCTAGGGTCGGCAGTGGCCTGTCATCGCCAGCGCCGCGGACGGTTCCGCGGCAAGCCGGATCGGCGGCAAGCCAGATCAAGGTCGACGGACATCTCGGGAGATCGGCGCATGAGCGAGCACGAGTCATGAGCGAGCAGGAATACCGCATCGAGCACGACAGCATGGGTGACGTGCGGGTGCCGGCCGCGGCGAAGTGGCGAGCGCAGACGCAGCGGGCGGTCGAGAACTTCCCCGTCTCCGGCCAGCGCATCTCGCGCGCCCACATCGCGGCGCTCGCGCGGATCAAGGCCGCGGCCGCGACCGTGAACGCCAAACTCGGCGTTCTCGACGGTGACATCGCCGCGGCGATCGCCGAGGCCGCCGGCGAGGTGGCCCGGGGCGACTGGGACACCCAGTTCCCGCTCGACGTCTTCCAGACCGGCAGCGGCACGTCGTCCAACATGAACACCAACGAGGTGCTGGCGTCGCTCGCCTCGGAGCGGCTCGGCCGGGCCGTTCACCCGAACGACCACGTGAACGCCTCGCAGTCGTCGAACGACGTGTTCCCGTCCTCGATCCACGTGGCGGCGACCCAGGGGATCGTGCACGAGCTGATCCCCGCGCTCGATCACCTCGCCGTCTCACTGGAGCGGAAGGCGACCGAGTTCGCCGAGGTGGTCAAGTCGGGGCGCACCCACCTCATGGACGCCACGCCGGTGACCCTCGGCCAGGAGTTCGGCGGGTACGCGGCGGCCGTCCGGCTGGGTGTCGAGCGGCTCAACGGCGCGCTGCCCCGGATCGGCGAGCTGCCGCTGGGCGGCACCGCGGTCGGCACCGGCATCAACACGCCGCCGGGGTTCTCGGCGGCGGTCATCGAGGAGCTGGCGGCGAGCACCGGGCTCCCGCTCACCGAAGCCCGCAACCACTTCGAGGCCCAGGCCTCGCGGGACGGCCTCGTCGAGGCGTCCGGCGTGCTGCGGGTGATCGCGGTGTCGCTCTACAAGATCTCGAACGACCTGCGGTGGGCGTCCTCGGGCCCGCGGGCCGGGCTGGGCGAGATCAGGCTGCCGGACCTGCAGCCCGGGTCGTCGATCATGCCCGGCAAGGTGAACCCGGTCATCCCCGAGGCGGTCTGCCAGGTGGTGGCCCAGGTGGTCGGCAACGACGCGGCGGTGGCGTTCGGCGGCTCGGCCGGCAACTTCGAGCTCAACGTGATGCTGCCGGTCATCGCCCGCAACCTGCTCGAGTCGATCCACATCCTGTCGACGATCAGCCGTCTGTTCGCCGACCGCTGCATCGACGGCATCGTCGCGGACGTCGAGCGCTGCCGCCGCTACGCGGAGTCCTCGCCGTCGGTCGTGACGCCACTCAACAAGTACATCGGCTACGAGGAGGCGGCCAAGGTCGCCAAGCAGTCGCTGGCCGAGGAGAAGACGATCCGCGAGGTCGTGATCGAGCGCGGGTACGTCCAGGCCGGCAAGCTCACCGAGGCCGAGCTGGACAGCGCGCTCGACGTCCTGTCGATGACGCACCCGTAGGACGGACCGGTAGGACGGACCGGTAGCCGCACCCGTGGGCGGTCGCCCGCGGGTGCGCCTCCCACGGGTGCTCGGCTTTCGCCGCCGGCACCCTCGGGCGCGACTCGGCCCGTCGGTGCGCTCGATCAGGCGGAACGGGGGGGACGGGCCCGGGTGGGCCCGTAGCGGTGGGACAGGGAACGGACCCGGCTCCACGAACGTGCGGGAGCCGGGTCCCGATGCCGACGCCTGTTCCCCCGGCCACTGGCCGGGAGCACGCCATCCCCACGGCAGGCCGGCATACCCCGTCGCGAGAGCCGTGGAAGACCCCCCAGCCAGCCTCCACGACCCCCGCGACCCCCGATGCCCTGTCCAACGAGGCGGCTCGGCTTTCGTTACGGGCCGCACCACGGATTTCTGGGTTTCCTCCGGCCGGTGGGCGACCACGGGCCGGCACGGGGCCCGGGTGACCACGGGCCGGCACGGGCCGGGTGAGCACGGGTGGACCACGCCGTCCCCCCGCGTCGGCGTGTGACGATGGGAACGCAAGCCATGACATGGCGCGACTGGTGTGACGTTCTGGGGACCTGGGCGAGAAAACGGCGTAACAACACCGACCGCCGGAGGTTCCGGGCCTCCTGGGCGGATAGCCTCGGCGCGACACGATAAATGACAGGGGGAAACGACGTGCACGAGGTCGATGTCCTTGTCATCGGTTCCGGGCCCGGCGGGCAGAAGGCTGCCATCGCCGCGGCCAAACTCGGGCGCAGCGTCGCGGTCGTCGACAAGCGGGACATGATCGGCGGGGTCTGCATCAACACGGGGACCATCCCGTCCAAGACGCTGCGCGAGGCCGTCATGTACCTGACGGGCCTGGCCCAGCGAGAGGTCTACGGCCAGAGCTACCGACTCAAGGACGAGATCACGGTCGCGGACCTCTCCGCACGGACGCAGCACGTGATCGGCCGCGAGATCGACGTGATCCGCAGCCAGCTCACCCGCAACCGGGTCCAGGTCCTCTCCGGGCTCGCGACCTTCCTCGACCCGAACACCGTGAGCGTCCGCGGGCCTGGCGGGGTCGAGGAACGACAGGTCCGCGCCAACAAGATCATCATTGCCACCGGCACCCGGCCGGCCCGGCCCGACTCGGTGGACTTCGACGGCCGCACGGTCGTCGACAGCGACCAGATCCTCGACATCGACCGGATCCCCGGCTCGATGGTCGTGGTCGGCGCCGGAGTGATCGGCATCGAGTACGCCTCGATGTTCGCGGCACTGGGCACAAAGGTCACCGTCGTCGAACGGCGCGACCGGATGCTGGACTTCTGTGACCTGGAGATCATCGAGGCGCTCAAGTACCAGCTGCGCGACCTCGCGGTGACCTTCCGGTTCCGCGAGTCCGTGGTCTCCGTCGAGCGCCACAACGGCGGCACCCTCACGACGCTGGAGAGCGGCAAGAAGATCCCCGCCGACACCGTCATGTACTCCGCCGGGCGGCAGGGGCTCACCGAGGTCCTCCAGTTGCAGAACGCCGGGCTCTCCGCGGACAACCGCGGCCGGATCCTGGTCGGCCCGGACTTCCGCACCGAGGTGGACCACATCTACGCCGTCGGTGACGTGATCGGTTTCCCGGCCCTGGCGGCGACGTCCATGGAGCAGGGGCGGCTGGCCGCCTACGCGGCGTGCGGCGAGCCGGCCACGGGGATGCGGGCCGAGCTGATGCCGATCGGCATCTACACGATCCCGGAGATCTCCTACGTCGGCAGCACCGAGGACGAGCTCACCGAGCGCGCGGTGCCCTTCGAGGTGGGCATCGCCCGCTACCGCGAGCTGGCCCGCGGCGCGATCCTGGGCGACTCCTACGGCATGCTCAAGCTCCTGGTGAGCCCGGAGGACGGCCGGCTGCTCGGCATCCACGTCTTCGGCACCGGGGCCACCGAGCTGGTCCACATCGGGCAGGCCGTGATGGGCTGCGGCGGAACGGTCAACTACCTGGTCGACACCGTCTTCAACTACCCGACCCTGGCGGAGTCCTACAAGGTCGCCGCGCTCGACGCGATGAACAAGATGCGGGCGGTGGCCCGCATCTCGGGCCGTCACCTGTGACGGCGGGCTAGCCGGCGGCGGGCGGCAGGGGCAGGACGTCCGCGATGATCTCGTGGCGGTGCCGGCGGCGGTGCGGAGCGGGGCTGTCGTAGACGACCAGCAGCGCCTGCCCGCCGGAACCACCCGGGTCGGGGATCAGGGTGATGCCCTCGGCGTGGTCCACTCCATCGCCGTAGGGGACGTCCATGATCTTCTCGATGACGGTGCCACGCACCACGACGGACGTCTCCGCCCGCACCGCGCCCCGCCAGGCGTGGATGCGGACCGGGCCGTCGAGATCCATCGTCGGCCCGGCGAGGACGAGCAGGTCGTCCCCGTAGGGGATCATGTCGCGCACCCCGAGGCCGCCCAGGTCGAGGAAGTGCTTGCGGTAGGGGCCGTCGTCGAGCGGGGCGAGCAGCAGGTCGGGGCCGTCGCTGCCGGCCAGCCGCAGCTCGATGACGACGGCCCAGCCGCGCAGCACGGGGCCCCGCAGGCCCAGGTAGATCCGCTCCCCCACGACGGCCAGTCCCTCGATGTCCAGGCCGTTGTCCTTGCTGGGGATCGTGAGGAAGGGCCCCAGGTGCGGGTCGTCGCGCAGCGCGCGGGTGAGCCGGGTGCTCTTGCGTAGGCCCAGGGCCGCCGCCGACAACTTCCGGCCCGGGTTCGCCGGGTCCGGCGCCGATGCGGCCAGCACGGGCCCGTCGGGCGTCTCCACGACCGGTATCCGGCCGATGATGTGCCGGTTGGCGTTGTTGCTCACCTTGGCGAGCCGGGTGAGCGCCGCCTCGGTGGCGTGGTCGGGCCGCACCCGCTTGCGCGTCCTGGCGTGCGACCCGGTGAACCAGAGGTAGCCGCCTGCGAGGTCCAGGCCCTCGATGTCGATCTCCGGCACGACCCCGTCGGCGTCGGCCGGCTCGGGCAGCGCCAGGAAGTCGCCCACCTGGAAGCTCACGTGCCCGCCGTAGCAGTCGCCGTCCGCCGAGCGGGTCACCCGCTCGATCGTCACGGTCTCGTCGCCGCCCAGCCACAGGTGGCTGCCGTCGCAGCGCACCGTCGACAGTGACTCGGCGATGTCGAGCACCATGCGACCGTCGACGAACCGGATCGGAATCGTGTCCACGCCGCTCCCCTTCACCGGCACCCGGCACTCGGCCGCCGGCACCCGTTCCAGGAGCCTACGACCGCGCCCCGTCGTCAGCCGGACGTTGTCCCAGGCAGGACCCGTCCGGCCGAACCCGGCGTCATCCCGAGGCGGGCTCGGAGAGCAGGGATCCACATTGAAGCCCGCCCCCGCCCACCCACCACACTGGTCGCCCCGTCCGGCCCGCTCGCCGAATCCGGTCCGCCCGGAGTGGCCGTGCTTGTCGAATCGCTTTCAGCTAAAGATCCATCAGTACTGCCCGGATATTTTTCCGATCGTCCCCTGACCCCGATCAGGGGACGGGTCGGCGGGGTGCTCAACGGGTCGACTCCGTCGCCGTCCGCCCGAGGGGAATCGCGGGCGGCTGGCGCGGCGGGGGCCTCACCGGGAGCGGGCAGGACCGCCGTGGCAGGGGAAGGCACGAGGAGCAGGCGATGCAGCTGACCAGCGCCAGGGCCAGGGCCATCGACGACAGGGGTCGTCCCCCGCCGACCGGTCCCGCGCGCTGCCACCAGATGTGTGTAGCGGCGGCCGGGACGCGAGAGAAGAGGGTGCGCGTATTGTTTCGCGGATTTCACCGGCCACAGCGACCAGGCCGGCCGACGCCGTGGCCGAGAAATAACCCGGACGCGGATCCGTCACATCACGGAACACATTGTCCGAGGTCATTCGGAGCGGTAGGTCAGACCTCGGCGCGGTTGGAGGCCAGCCGGAGCTTGTCGCCGAGCTTGCCGCGTACGTCGGCGAGGTTCACCCAGCGGCGGGAGATCCCCCGGCCCGACGGCTCGGGCAGCGTGCGGTCGTCGACGTGCAGCAGGAAAGTGGCCTCGTAGTGCACGTGCTCGGGCTCGCTGAGCGCGGGGACGGCGTCGATGGGGTGGGCCGTCACGTCAACGGGTAACACGCTCGCCGGGATCAGGCCGTTCGCCTCGATGTCGGCCTCCGTCGCGAGGTGGCGCAGCGCGGCGCCGAGCAGCGACTGGTCCTCGGGGTCGATGTGCCCGCCCGGCAGCCGCCAGTTCCTGGCGGGGCGCCGCCTGGTCTGCAGCACCCGCCAGTCGGGCGAGACCAGCACCGCACTGCACGTGACATGGGCCGGAGTCGTGGAGCGGGTGACGACGGGCGGCCCATGCAGCGCAAGCACGATCAGGGAACGTAGTAGGTCCGTCTCGTCGGGGTTGGCCTCGATGTACCCCAGCGCAACACCGATCACCGCGTTGTTCGTGACCGCCACAAAAGGAACGTACAGGTGTAAGCCGCCCAAGGCACCCCCCAGATGGGGTGACACTTATCGGACCGGCTCCGTGCGCACTCCCTGACTCCAGGTATGGACAATGGGGGCACAGTGGGCTAAAACGCCATGACCAGCAGGCCTGACGATCAGTCGCCGGAATCGTGCGACCGCGCCGCGCGCCCAACCCGGGCGACCCCGCCCGCGGCGCCCGCCCGCGCCGGGCCCGAGGCGGCGGTGGTCCCGCCTCCGGGTGGCACGTAGTTCCCTATCCCCCACTTGTCCCCCGCCCAATCCACCTGGTTCGCAGGGGATGCCGGGAGTTCCCACGGGATGCGGGGAGTTCCGGGGGCGGGGCGAGTTCGGCGGGATGCGGCGAGTCGTCGCGTTCGTGACACGATGAGACGGGTTCGGACGACGTGCCGCTAGGGTGTCCTCAGTCGATCTTGTGTAGATCCGCCGCATGACGGGCCGCGGCGGCACGGCGCGATCATGAGCACGGGGAGGACCGGGCATGCCGAAAATCGCCCTCACCCAGGTCGGGCCGCGGGTATACCGGGGCAGGCTGCTGGCGGTGGGGATGGCGGCCGTGGCCGCGGTCACCCTCGCCGGCTGCAACGGCTCCGACGGCGACCTGGACGTCCCGAAGCCCTCGGCGAGCCTGCCTACCAGCCTTCCGACCAGCCTGCCCAGCGGCCTGCCGACCTCGCTGCCGACGGCGATCCCGACCGCGCTCCCGACGTCGCTGCCCGGCGTCGGTCGAGTCGACACGGCGACCGGGGCGGAGGCGCTGCGCGGCACGAACATCCCGCCCGACTTCCCGATCCCGCCCGGCGCCACCGTGAAGGTGGGGACGACCACCGGCAGCCGTTCCACCTTCACGATGGAGGGCGTGGACAGCGACGCCGCCCGCGCCTTCTACCGCCAGGCGCTGCCGGCCGCCGGGTACGAGATCACCCGGGACGTCGGTGTCGCCGGCATCGCCAGCTCGATCGAGTTCCGGGGCAAGGGCGTGACCGGGACGATCGGGGCCGCCGGCGTCGGCTCCGCGAACGCGATCGCGGTCGTCTTCCAGAAGCAGTGACTCCCCCGGCCCGGGGGATTACCGCCGGGCCGGCGGATCATCACCGGGCCAGAGTGGATCCGCCGGGCGGGACGGTCACCGTGCCATCGCGCGCGGTGACGGCAGGGCGAACTGGTCGCGGATCTCCGCCTGCACCTCCAGAACGGAGCGCCGCGCGTCGACCACGGCGACCTGCTCCTTGCGCTGGAAGATCTCCATCACCGGCCGGGTCTTCGCGTGGTACTCCGAGAGCCGCACCGCAAGGGCCTCGGGGTTGTCGTCGGAGCGCGTCACCAGCGCGCCCCCACAGACGTCACAGGTGTCCTCGATCTGCGGCCGGCTCGCGATCAGGTTGTAGTCAAGACCACATCGCGAGCACAGCCGGCGGGCCAGCACCCGGCGCACCACCTCCTCGTCCGGCAGGTCGAGGTAGATGACGCCGTCTATGTCGTAGCTCTCCAGGAAGAACTCCGCCTGCCTGGCGTTGCGCGGGAACCCGTCGATGATGAACCCGTAGTTCCAGTCGTGCTCGGTGAGCCGGGTGCGGACCACCGACTCGACGAGGTCGTCGCCCACCAGGTGCCCGCTGGCCACGATCCGCCGCACCTGCGCGCCGATCTTGGTGTGGTTCTGCACGTTCCAGCGGAACACGTCGCCCACGCTGATGTGGACCAGGTCGAGCTCGTCGGCCATCAGCTTCGCCTGGGTCCCCTTCCCGCTGCCCTGCACGCCCATGATCACGAACTTGCGCACGGTGCCTCCCCGCGTGCTTCGACGGCCTGTGGTCGGGCGGCTCCCCACCCAGCCGACGACCCGTGCGGCGGGGAGCCCTGATCTGGCTGCCGATGGCGTGCCATGGGTACGAGCGTTCCTGGCTCCGGGCGTCTGTCTCCACGCGCTCACGCACCCCTGCTGCACGTACCCCTCAAGAATGATGCCGGACGGGCCTGCGCCTCCGCGTCCGCCGCGGGCACGTTCGGAGGGATTCCCGGCCGTCGCGGCGAGCGACATCCGCCACCCGCGGCAGCGGCCACCCCGCTCGCGGACGTCCGAACCCCACCCGCACCCTCAACCAAGAGTGACCAAACGGGTGCCCGCCAACTGGACCTTCCAGGATGACACCCCCATTAGGGGGAGGCCGGCTGCGACCGAACGCGGCTGAGACGTCAGGATGGAGAAACGCAGGATCGCGTGACGATTCGGGACGGGTGGGACGGCCGCGGCGCGGCGGGTGCTCCCGGATCACAGAAGGAGAATCGGGTGCCTGGGGTAATTCGCCGACTGCTCGGTGGCGGGCTCGCCGCCACCCTGCTCGCCGTGACCGTCGCGGCGTGTGACTCGAGCGGTGACGCGCCCGCCGCGCCCGCCGAGGTGGTGCTCGACCGCGCGGCCGAGACGACCGTCCCGTTCAGCGTGGACAACGCGGGCGAGGTCGTGCTCGACGTGACCACGTCCGCCCCGGGCGTCTCCTGGGGAACGGTCGGTTCCGAGTCCGCCGTGGTCTCCGTGTTCGTCGACGGCACCTACACGACGGACGTGGTGATCCCCGCGTCGTTCCCGATCCGGCGCGGCCTGGCCCTCGGCGCGCTCACCCCCGGGAAGCACAACCTGCGGCTGCTGTTCGCCGGGGACCGCTCCCCGCAGGGGTCGTCCACGGCGAAGCTGTCGGACTTCGCCTTCCGCACGATCGCGCCCGGTGACCCCCAGTACGCGGCGGCCCGCAACGCCCCGGTGCTCTACGGGCGCACGGCGGTCAACCCCGCGCTTCTGCCCGGGACACCGGCGACCGGCCCCTTCCAGAACGCCCTCACCGACGCCCCGCTCGTCGCCTTCTACTCCGAGGCCCCGACCGCGGTCTCCGGGCACCGCCTGTTCACCTACTCCATGATCTGGAGCAACGAGGACGGCGGGACGTCCACGCCCGCGCTGATGGCCCGCTGGGGCCGCACCACCGACATCGAGTGGACCTACCAGGTCGAGGTCGACGCCGCCGGCAACGCCGTCCCGGGCAGCGCCGTGATCCAGGCGCCCGAGCACGTCCAGGCCCCGTTCACCGGACGTCTCGAGGGCACCCACCCCGTCCTGCAGACCTGCACGCTGAACAACAACATGTGCGACCCGACGGACGGCAGGATGCGCTTCTCCCTCGCCCTGGGCGAGCCCCTGGACCAGGCGGACGAGGCCCGCGAGCGGGTCATGGACCGCAACCCGTGGACGTACTGGGTGATGGCCCAGGAGGTGAACCGCGAGGGCAAGGTGACCGAGGCCCCCGAGGCGTCGTCCACCGACCTGATCAGCGATCCCCGCAACTACCTGTACCTGGTCATCCGTAAGAGCACGCTGGGCCAGCCGAACACCGACGACGCCTGGGTCGGGCTGTCCGTGGGCGTCCGGCTCTCCGGCAACCCCAACACGTTCCGCTCCAGCGGGGTGTATCCGGCGTGGTCCATCCAGCGGGACTCCCCCGCGCAGACCGCGATCGCGCTCCCGCCGGGCACCGTCGCCGAGGACATCGCCTCCATCCAGGCGACCCGGCTGATCGGCGCGGGATACGACACCGGGGCACGCATCCAGGTCGACTCGATCGAGCAGGCGTTCTTCCTCGGCCCGGACGGCCTGCCGCAGAAGTCCTTCCTGTTCACCCCGGCCAAGGCCACGCTGACCGCCGCGGCCCCCACCGCCACGCTGTTCCGCCGGCCCACCGGCACTTCGTGAGCCGGCGGCGTTCCCGCCGGCGGATCCCTGAGGACACGCCGGCGGGAACGCCGCACCCGCGAGCACCGGGACGGCCTTGATCAGCCCGGCCGCAGCCCGGCCAGGATGGCGGCGTCGCCGTGGACGGCGAGGCCGTCCCCACGCGGACCGGGAGCGGCCGGATCGAGCCGCCCCCACAACGCGAGCAGGACGGGCCCGGCCGGCCCCCGCAGCGCGGCGTCCCCCTTGGCGTGCTCGGGCGTCACCGTGACGGCGGGGCCGTTCAGACGCACCAGCCACTCGCCGGGCAGGTCGGTGAGGTGCACATGCGCGGTGCCCTCGCCCGGCGGCGAGATCCCGGCCGCACGCGCCGCCGGCAGCAGCACCGTCAACACCTCGTCCACGCCGTCCGCGGCCAGCTGCGGGACCAGCTCCGGCGGCGCACCGAACGCGGCGGCGGCGTCCCAGGCGTGCACCTGGAACTCGTTGGCCAGCCGGCGCGGCCAGAACCCGGCCACCTCGGGGGCGAACCCGGCGACGAACGTCCAGGCCGGCGCGCCCGGATCGACGTCACGAAGCACCGTGAGCGTTTCGGTGACCATCCGCCGGTAGTAGGCGGTGAGCTCGCCGGCCTCCGCGGGCGGGCGGGGCACCAGCTCGGGCGGATCGGTCGTTCCCCGCGGCAGGTGGCGCACCGTCGAGGCGAGCAACCGGGCGACGTGGGAGACCAGGCGGCGGCAGTCCCAGCCGGGACAACTCGGGACGGGTGCGTCGAGATCACGCGACGCGGCCGCCAGCAGGGCGTCGGCGTGGGCCTCGAACTGTGCTGGGTAGTCCATCAGCCGAAGTGTCGCAGCATCGAAGCCACGCCGCCCGAACCCGGCCGGCTCAGGCCGGAGGGACCACGAGGGCCGGTTCACCCAGGTCGGACGCCAGCCGAGCCCACAGGCCGTCCGCCGTGTCGAGAGCGGACGTCGTGCGCGTGAGCAGGGTGGGCGGCGGGACGGGCGTGCCGTCGAAGAGGTTGCCGCAGGCCCTGGCCGCGCCGGCGTACGCCGCGGCACCGTCGGACCAGGTCCGAGCCGCCGACTCCAGCGGCGCGGCCGGGATCTCGGCCGCGTCCCGGGCCGCCCGGTCCAGCACCTCACAGGCTGGCCGCAGCGAGATCCCGTCGTTCGCGCCGATGTGGGTGCGCACGTCGGTGGCCGCCCTGGCGACGTCCGTGCGCACCGCCGACGTGGACTGGTACCAGTCGGCCAGCTCGGCCTCGAGGTCGATGGTCGGGGGCGCGGCCGCGCCGGTCTCGGCGTCCGCGCCGTCACCACCGATCAGGAACCACACCCCGATCACCGCGACGAGCCCGACGGCGGCGAGCAGCGCCAGCCCGGTCCGCTGTTCCGGGCGGCTGAGTTCGTCCCACGTCCGGTGGTCGTTGTTGCGGCGAGCCACATGTTCCCCCACGCGCCGAAGTGTGCAGGCACAGAACAGACGCGCAGGCACCCCGCGACGTTGCGATACCCCCGGGGCGCCGCGACTGGCGGAACCCGTCGTACCCGCCGTCTACCGTGATACGACGCCGGGCACGGCGGGCCCGGCTCGTGATGTCATTCGCCCATGAACGGGGTAGCCATGCGGGTGAAGGATCTTCCGATACGGGAACGGCCACGCGAGCGAGCCCTGGCCGCGGGCGCCGAGGCACTCGCCGATCGCGAGCTGCTGGCGCTCCTGCTCGGGTCGGGCTCGCCCGGCTGTGACGCGGTCGATCTCGCCGGGCGGCTCATCGCCCGGCACGGCGGGCTGTACGAGCTCTCACGGGCCGACCCGCAGGAGCTGATCGCGCAGCCCGGGGTGGGGCCGGCGAAGGCGGCCCGGGTCTGCGCGGCCTTCCACCTGGGCCGGCGCGCCCGGCCCCCGGCGGCCGGCGCCACCGGGCTGACCAGCACGGCGGCACTGGCCGAGGCCGCCGCGCCGCTGCTGCGCGGCCTGCGCGGCGAGCGTGTCGTCGTGGTCGTCTGCGACGGCAACGCGGGCATCCTGCGGGCGCGGCTGCTCACGCAGGGCGCGTCCGGCCACAGCCCGCTGAGCATGCGCGACCTGCTCGGCTACGTGCTGCGCTGCGGGGGCTCGGCGTTCGGAGTGGCCCACAACCACCCCGACGGCAACCCCGAGCCGAGCGCGGACGACCGCCGCGTCACCACCCGGCTCCGGGAGTCGGCCGCGCTGCTGGGCCTGCGCTTCCTCGACCACGTGGTCATCACCGACGAGACGTGGCGCCGGGTGGTCGACGCCTGAGCCCGCGGGCGGGGCCCGCACCCACACCCTCAAGGCGATCACCCACGGCCACCGCGGGACCGAAGTTAGGACGCTCTTCGCAGGTGACTGCCGACGAGTCTGGTTCGCGAGGCATCGCGGGACGGGCCGGATGCGTACGGAACAGGGCAACGGCGATATTTCTCAGGGAGACGAGGCCGTGCCTGCCGACGACGCCAGCTTTGAACACTTTGTCGCTGACTGCGCGGATCGACTGCTACTGAGCGCCGTGCTGCTCGTCGGCGGCGACTGGGCGGCGGGCGAGGACCTGCTGCAGGGTGCGTTCGAGCGCACCTACCGGCACTGGGGCCAGATGAACGACCCGAAGCCGGAGGCCTACGTCCGCCGTGCCCTGGTCAACGCGGCCACGTCCCGCTGGCGCAGGCTACGGGCGCGGGTCAGCGAGGTACCGCTGCTCGTCAACGGGAAGTGGACCGCCGACCCGGCCGACTCCAGCGCCGCCGACCCGGCAGTCGTCGCCCGCGTCGCGGAGGGGCTCACACTCGTCGGGCAGCCGCCTCCGCCGGTGCCACCGGACGAAACGACGGCGGAGGCGATCCGCGCCGCGTTCCACGACGCCTTCACCGCCGGCGTCCGTGACGACCGGTTCGCCGCCGCGGTGCAGGACGGCCCGGCACTGGCCTCACTGCGCGCCAAGGTGGCGGCCCGGTACCCCCGGTTCGCGGCCACCCTGTCGGTGCAGATCGATCAGATGCTCGTCGTCGCCCCGGGCACCGTCTCGGCGGGGCTGTGGGTCTCGTTCACCGACCCGACAGTGCCTCCTCAGGCCCTGCTGGCGGCACGCAGCCCCTCGGGCGCCTTCGGCGAGGCGGTACTCACCCCGGCGGGCTGGCAGGTCACCCGGGCCGCGTACTGCGACCTGGTCATGGGTCTCGGGACTCCCGACCTGCGCTGCCCGCCCTGACCCTTCCGACACCGGCCACGGGTCTGGACACACTGGCCGCCAGCCGGTCGGAGCGCTTGGTCCAACCGGCTGGCGATCGCTCAGGACTCCGCTGACGCGAGGCCGACGGGGCAGCTGACTCCGGTTCCGCCCAGGCCGCAGTAGCCGTGGGGATTCTTGGCGTCCGACAGGTACTGCTGGTGGTACTCCTCGGCGTAGTAGAACGGGCCGGCGGGCGCGATCTCCGTGGTGATCTCCGGGTAGCCGGCGGCGGTGAGGACGCGCTGGAAAGCGTCCCGGCTCGCCTGCGCGGCCGCGGCCTGGTCCTCGCCGGTCGTGTAGACCGCCGACCGGTACTGGGTGCCGACGTCGTTGCCCTGGCGCATGCCCTGTGTCGGGTCGTGCGCCTCCCAGAAGACCCGCAGCAACTCGGCGAAGCCGACCTTCGCCGGGTCGAAGACGACGAGCACGGCCTCGGTGTGGCCGGTCAGGCCGGAGCAGGCCTCCTCGTAGGTCGGGTTGGGCGTGATCCCGCCCGCGTAGCCGACCGCGGTCGAGTACACCCCCGGGACCTGCCAGAACTTGCGCTCCGCACCCCAGAAACAGCCCATCCCGAACACCGCCGTACGCAGCCCCTCCGGGAAGGGGCCGAGCAAGGACGTGCCGAGGACGGTGTGACGGTCGGGGCCGGTGAAGATCGGCGTGCCGCGGCCGGGCAGGGCCTGGTCGGCAGTCGGGAGGGTCGTCTTGTGGCGACCGAAGAACATCGCGAACCACCTCCGGGGAGTTCCGACAGACACAACCACCGCGGACTCCCCCAAGTTCCCGAC
>NZ_UBIZ01000688.1:0-221 GCF_900465275.1 Parafrankia sp. Ea1.12
GTTATGCGGTGCGGAGGTGTCCGCGGGCTCGGCGGGTGGTGACGCAGCGTGCTCGGAGGCGCTGGTTGGTCGGGTTGCGGAAGCCGTAAGCGGAGCGGCCGACGAACTTGATCACGCGGTTGATCCCTTCGCTTTTGGCGTTGCTGATGCCGGTGTTCAGGAAGGCTTCGATCTCGGGCCACCAGCAGCGCCTGGCCGATCGGGCCCTGGTCCATCAGCGG
>NZ_UBIZ01000211.1:0-23309 GCF_900465275.1 Parafrankia sp. Ea1.12
CTCTGGACCAGGCTCGTGCCACCGGGCTGGGCGTGGAGTTCTCCTTCACCGGCTCCACGGACACGCCGGCCGAGGTCGCCGCCGCCGTGGCCATGGCCGTCAGCGAGGCGCTGTCTAACGTGCGCCGCCATTCCGGCCTGCCCCGGGCACGGGTGGACGCGCGCACCGACCCCACCGGAGTCCTGGTCACCGTGACCGACCACGGCGTGGGCTTCACCCCCGGCCGGTACCGCGCCGACCAGCTGGGCGTGCGCCGGTCGATCATCGACCCGATGGGCGACGTCGGCGGGTCCGCGACCGTGCGGTCGACGCCGGGGGGCCCGACAATCGTGACCTTGCAGTGGTCCCGTCGCTCGCCCGACGCGCCGGCGGTCGAGGTCGCCGAGCTCGAGGAGCGGCTGGCCCGCGACACGGCCGGGGCCGCCGGGCGGGGCGCCGTCGTCTGGCAGCTCGCGCTCGGGATCGTGCTCGTGATGCGGCTCTCCTACTACCAGCACCCGGGCCTCGTCGCCCTGGCCTGGGCCGCGTCCGGGGCGGCGCTGGTATGGGCGGGCCGGGCCAGCCGCCGCGGCCCGCTGCGCGGGCCGGCGGTGGCCGGGCTGACCGGGCTGTTCCTCGTCACCCAGATCGCCGCCGGGGCCCTCGGCCAGGAGGGCTCGCGGGTACCGCTCAACTGGGTGCTGGTCAGCGGGCTGGGGGTGTGCGCCTTCCTGACCGCGGCCTGCCCCGTCCGGCAGTGGCTGCCCGCCTCGGCGGCGATCGCCGCGTGCGCGGGCGGCATCGTCGCCACCAGGTACAGCGGCGGGCCCGGGATCGTTGGTTACCTCAGCGTGATGTTCTACACGCAGGCAGTCGTCCAGTCGGTTGTCGGCGCGCTCGGCCCCATGCGGCGCGGGACGGCGGCGGCCGCCGCCGAGATCGCCCGCGCCGACGCCGAGCTCGCCGCCGACCTGGTCGCCTCCGCCAAGATCACCCAGGATCGCCGGGCCCGGCTCGACCGGCTCCGTGCCGACACGCTGCCGCTGCTGGCCGCCATCGGCGACGGCCGGCTCGACCCCGCGGCCGACGAGGTGCGCGCGCGCTGCGCGTCCAGCGCGGCGGAGCTGCGCCGCGCGATGACCAGCCCCGTCGCCGGTTCGGACCTGCTCGAGGGCCTGGAGCCGGCGCTGCGCGCCGCCGAGCGACGTGGGGTGGCGGTACGGATGCAGGTCGCCGGCACCTTCGACGCCGTTCCCGGGACGGCCCGCGACGAGGTGGTCGCCGCGCTCTCGGCGGTGCTGGCCACGGTCACCCCCGCGGCCACCGCGGTCACGGTCACCCTGACCGGCACGGACGACACCGGCGAGGCGTTCGTCACCGCCGACGACCCGGCGGTGGCCGAGGCGGGCCCGCCCGTCACCCCGGCGCCGTCCGCCTGGACGCAGGTCATCGACGACAGCGGCGACGGCCAGCTCTGCGTCGAGATCCGCTGGTGCCCGCCGCAGCGGGTCGGCGGCGCCTGAGCGCGAGGCCTCTGCCGACGCGCGGCACCGGTCGTGTTCCAGCACCCAACTTCGATTACGCATCGCACTCGGAAAGTCACCTGGCGTGATTCCCGATCTCGTCGCAGACTCTGGTCGACGACGGACGCGGCCGAGGGAGGGACGTCCATGGCCCTACACGGCCGGGCGAGAGGCAGGCGCGGCGACCAGGCCGTGGAGGTGCGGCCGCACCTGGTCATCCCGGACGAGGACGGGCCCGTCCCCCGGTACCGCATGCCGCGCTCCTCGCTGTCCGCCGAGACCGCATACCAGATCGTGCGCGACGAGCTGATGCTGGACGGCAACGCCCGACTGAACCTGGCCACGTTCGTGACCACCTGGATGGACGAGCACGCCGACCGGCTGATGGCCGAGTGCGCGGCGAAAAACATGATCGACAAGGACGAGTACCCGCAGACGGCCGAGCTCGAGGCCCGGTGCGTCAACATGCTCGCCGACCTGTGGCACGCCCCCGACGCCACCGACGCCGTCGGCTGCTCGACGACCGGGTCCTCCGAGGCGTGCATGCTCGCCGGGCTGGCGATGCTACGCCGGTGGCGCTCGACCAGGGAGCCCCACGGCAGGGAACAGGGCGGCGGGCAACGCGGCACCGGTGCGCGGCCGAACATCGTCATGGGTGCCAACGTGCAGGTGTGCTGGGAGAAGTTCGCCCGTTACTGGGACGTCGAGCCCCGGCTGATGCCACTCGCGCCCGGGCGGACCCACCTCACCGCCCCGGAGGCCGTCGCCCGCTGCGACGAGAACACGATCGGGGTCGTGGCCGTCCTCGGCTCGACGTTCGACGGGACGTACGAGCCGGTGGCCGAGATCGTCGCCGCGTTGGACCAGCTGGCGGCCTCGGGCGGCCCGGACGTCCCGGTGCACGTCGACGGGGCTTCCGGCGGGTTCATCGCCCCGTTCTGCGACCCCGACCTGGTCTGGGATTTCCGGCTCGAGCGCGTGGTCTCCATCAACGCCTCCGGACACAAGTACGGGCTGGTCTATCCCGGGGTCGGCTGGGCGCTCTGGCGCGACGCCCGGCACCTTCCGGCCGAGCTCGTCTTCGACGTGGACTATCTCGGCGGCTCGATGCCCACCTTCGCGTTGAACTTCTCCCGGCCGGGAGCACAGGTCGTCGCGCAGTACTACTCTCTGCTACGACTCGGCCGGGCCGGTTACCGGCATACCGCCCGCACGTGCCGTGACAATGCGCGTTGGCTGGCGGATGAAATCGCGAAGCTCGGCCCGTTCGAGCTGATCTCGGACGGTTCGGGGATCCCGGCCTTCGCGTTCACGACGAGGGATGCGGCCGAGTTCAGCGTCTTCGAGGTCTCCGAGGCGCTGCGTGCCCGTGGCTGGCTGGTGCCCGCATACCGATTCCCGCCTGATCTGGCCGAGCTGGCGGTACTGCGGATCGTCGTGCGGGCCGAGTTCAGCCGGGATCTGGCGCATCTGCTGGTCGAGGACCTGCACCGGGTGGTCGGACGACTCTCCGGCCCCCGGTGGCGGACCGCGGCCGGGGGCGCCGATCTCGCGTCGTTCCACCACTGATCCATCCGTCGACCGATCCACCCGTCAGCCGAGTCTTCCCAAACAGAACCCCTGCGAAACCGACACGACCCGCATCTACCCGCCGGGCGAAAAACACGAGGGCACGCACGAGCCAACACCGGTCGCGCCGCCAGGCGACGCGACCGGCCGCCACCCCCGACCCACCGCGGGCGGGCCGACCCGGGCCTACCGGCCCACACCGAGCCGCATCGGCCCACAGCCGGCCACGGCGGCCGGGGCACAGCACCGGTCGCGACGACCTTGACCCGACTCGTTCGATTCCGGCAGAACTGTCGTAATCAGGACGCCGACACAACGTTCCGGCGCTCGAGAAAGGGCCGCTAGAATGGCCGATGGAATCGACTCGGAAAGACTGGAGAAATCTAGACCGAGCACAGGTGCCCACATCCGGCCTGCACCGGCCCGGCCGGGCACACCGGCCACCCGGCCCGGGCACTTCCGGGCCACCGCCGGGCCACCGCCGGGCGGGCCGCCCGGAGTCGTTCGCGTCACACATCCGACGCGCGGGAACCAGCAACGCAGGTGTTGCGACGGACACACCTTTCGGCAGGTTGTATTCATGCAAACACTTAGCGTGACGCGGCGAACCTCACCATGACGACAGCGACAGAACTAGGCATTGTTGGAGTTAAGCGAAATCGAGAAAGGTGATGCAATGCATTCTGTGACCTCCCCCACGAACGTCGCCCCGGCCAAGACCCGGTTAACCGGTGATGTCCCGCGCCAGCCCCAGCGCCGGCACCGGGACAAGGTGACCCGAGCCGACCGCACCGTCATCGCGGTCCGCGAGGCCCTGGCCCGGGCGGACCGGCCGGTGCGCGCCCGGGTCCTCGCCCTCGACCTGGGCCTGCCCCCCGCCGAGGTGACCGCCGGCCTGCGCCGCCTCCAGGATGTCGGCGCCGCGCTCTCCCACGCCCGCCGCTGGGTGGCCGTGGACGCCACCACCGCCACCGCCGCGCCGGAACCCGCTCCGGCCGATCACGAACATCCCGCCCGCGAGCTGCCGTGACGGCCGCCGCCGGAAAGCATTCCTGTATCCGCCACCCCGCGTCGGTGACGCCCCGGGTACGCGGCATGCTCTCCTGAGAGCGGATCACCGAAGCGGGTCCGCGCCACGCTCGTCGCGACCGGTCACACGACGATCCGGCGAGACTTCCGGTCAGGTCAGCAGCTCCTCCGCCCGCTGAGACGCGGGAAGCAGGACCTGATCCTGATTGGCGAGGATTGCGACGACGTATCCCCTGTCCGGATAGATGGCCAGGTCAGCCTCATAGCCCGGGGTCCCGCCGTTGTGGCCCACCACCCGGGTTCCGTTGATCCGCCTGTCCAGGAAGCCGTAGCCGTACCACGGCGGCTCGACCGGTCCGGTCCGGACTGGACCCCCTCCCGGAGCCGGAGCCGCGCCGGGACCGGAGCCGCCCGTGCCCGCATCGCCGAGGGCCGGAGCCGGCTGGGTCACCTGGACCTTCCCGGCGAGCACGATGTCGGTGAGCTCGCGGCTGAGCAGTCGGTGGCGCAGGAGAGCGTCGGCGAAGCCGACCAGGTCGGCGGCGGTCGACACCGCGCCGCCCGCGAGGCTGGCACCCTGCACCCGGTCTCCGAGATCACGCGCCTCGGTACCCGGCGGCGGCAGCTCCGCCGCCCGGAGCCGGGCCCAGAGCCAGCGGCCGCCCGTCCGGCCCGACCAGGGCGTACGGATGAGCCATCCCGCCGACATCGACGGGACGGCGTGACCGCACGACGGTGTCGCGCATGCCGGCCGGCGTGAAGACGTGCTCCCGGGTGTGGTCGGCGTACGCCTGCCCGGCGACGCGCTCGACGATCGCGCCGAGTACGACGAACCCGGCGTTGCTGTAGCTGTAGCCCGAACCCGGCACGAAACGCGGCGGCTCGCGACGGATCCGCGCCAGCAGGGCGTCGATGGTGTGGTTCTCCGTGGTGATCTCCGTGCCGTCGCCCTCGCCGTCGAAGATGTCGCCCAGGCCGGACGTGTGCGTCAGCAGGTGATGGAGCCGGACCGCCGAGGCGGTCTCGGGCGGGAACCCGTCCAGGAACTTCCCGACGGGGTCGTCGAACGACAGCATGCGCCGCCCCGCGAGCTGAGCCACGGCCACGCCGGTGAACATTTTGTTCAGCGAACCGATACAGAAGAGCGTCCGCGGAGTGTCGGCCTCTCCGGCCGCCCGGTCGGCCATGCCGTAGGCCGCCGCCAGCGTCGAGGACAGGGTCGACGGCCTCGGGCTCGGCGCGGACGACTACCTCGGAAAGCCGTTCGCGTTCTCCGAGCTGGTGGCGAGGCTGCTGGCTCTCGTCCGCCGCAGCGCCCCGGCCCACCCACCGGTGCTCCGTGTGGCCGGCGTCGTCCTCGATCCGGCGCGGCGTACCGCGGAACGCGCCGGACGGATGCTGCGCCTGACCCCGACCGAGCTCCTCACCCAGGCGGCGGTCGCGCTCGCCGTCGTCACCGTGCTCGCCGCCATACTGAGCTGGCTCGTCGCCGGACGGGTGCTACGGCCGATCAGGCTGATCTCAGCCACCGCCGTGCACGAGCTACGGCCCCCGCTCACGACAATGCGCATCGCCCCCGACGTGACGCTGGACGGCGAGCCGACGCTGCTCGAACCGTTCGTCCGCGGCGACGGTTCGCGCACCCTCGGCGACGGCGGGCTCGGGCTGGGCCTCTCCATCGTCGCCGCGGTAGCCGCCGCCCACGGCGGCACGATCGCCGTCACCCCTCGCCCTGCCGGGGGGCTGGACGTCACCGCCCGGCTGCCTCGGGGCCGCGACTCGCCCGGCCCCGAGGCAGCCGTGAGCGGGCCGGCGGTGCTGCCGTCCCGGGACGCTGCCGGCTACGAGGCCGGCGCCACCGAGATCGACTTGACGTCGAGGTAGCCCTCGATGCCCTCGCGACCCAGCTCACGGCCGATCCCGCTGGCCTTGACCCCACCGAACGGCGCGTTCGGGTCCATGCTGTACGCCTGGTTGACGCCGAAGGTCCCGCTGCGGACCCGGCGCGCGACGGCGAGGCCCCGTTCGACGTCCGAGGTCCACACCGAGCCCGAGAGGCCGTACTCGGTGTCGTCCGCGAGGCGGACGGCGTCGGCGTCGTCGGAGTAGGGCAGCACGGTCAGCACCGGCCCGAAGATCTCCTCCTGCGCGATGCGCATGCCGCTCTCGACGTCGGCGAAGACGGTCGGGCGGACGTACCAGCCCTGGTCGACCCCGGCCGGCAGGTCGCTGCCGCCGACGACCAGCCGCGCGCCCTCCTTCTGGCCCTCCTCGATGTACCCGCGCACCCGCTCCTGCTGCCGGCGGGCGACCAGCGGGCCGACCTTCGTCGCCGGGTCGGACGGGTCGCCGACCGGCAGCGCCTCGACCATCGCGGCCAGGGCGTCGACGAACTCGCCGTACCGCGCGCGCGGGACGAGGATTCTCGTCTGGGCGACGCAGGCCTGCCCGCTGTTCATCAGGCCGGCGATCTCCACGCCCGCGGCCACGGCGGCGGGGTCGGCGTCGTCGAGCACGACCGCGGCGGACTTGCCGCCGAGCTCGAGGCTGACCCGCTTGAGGTTCGACCCGCAGGACGCGGCCACCAGGCGACCGGCCGCGGTGGACCCGGTGAAGGACACCTTGTCCACACCCGGGTGCGCCACGAGGTACTCGCCGATCTCCCGGTCACCGGGCAGCACGCTGACGACGCCCTGCGGCAGCCCGGCCTCGGCGAGGCTCTCGGCCAGCGCGTAGGCGTCGAGAGGCGTCTCCGGCGACGGCTTCAGGACGACCGAGCACCCGGCGAGCAGAGCCGGCACCAGCTTCCCGATGGTCAGGAACAGTGGCATGTTCCACGGGACGATGGCGGCGACGACCCCGATCGGCTCCTTGCGCAGCAGAACGTCCTGCCCGTAGAAGCCCTTGCGCGGCTCCTCCCACGCCAGGTTCTCCGCGATGTCGGCGAACGCGCCCATCATCAGCAGCGGCAGCGTCACATGCGACAGCTTGGCGAACGAGATCGGCGCGCCCATCTCGGCGCTGATCAGCTCGGAGAGCTCCTTGCGCCGCGGCTTGAGCAGCGCGCCCAGCCGCCGGATGACCGCGACCCGCTCGGCCGGGTCGAGGCGCGGCCACGGCCCCTCGTCGAACGCGGTACGGGCAGCGGCCACCGCCCGGTCCACATCCTCGGTGCCGGGCGCGGCGACGCGAGCGATGACCTGCTCGCTGTGCGGCGAGACCACCTCGATCGTGCGCGTGCCGCTGGGCGCGACCCATTCGCCCCCGATGAACAGACGATCTTGTTCCTGCATGAGTCCCTCCGGACACGGCCCGCGACGATGTGACGATCAGCTGTGGTCTGACAGATTCAGGCATGGTGACGAACCCCGGGCCGGCGGGCCGGAATTCCCGCACGACGGAGCACCGCGCCGCCCGGCGCACCGCGCCGCCCGGCGCACCACGGCACCCGGCGCACCACGGCACCCGGCGCACCACGGCACCCGGGTGGCCGGGGCAGCCGACGCACCTCGCCGGCCGGCGAGCGGTTGGGACGACCGTGCGCGGCCCGCGGCGACTCCCGCGGGCGATCGAACTCACGAGCCGGGGCCGCCGCGGTCGACGGCACAGGTGCGGGCCCGAGCCCCGCGGCCGTCGACAGTTGCGGTCGTCATACGACAACACTAACGTTGGCACCTAAATCGAACAACCGGATCCGCCACGCCCCAGGGGCGGGAATGTGATCCACTCGGCGCATATTTCAGCCGTGCCCGCCCGGCCACGCGAGCATGACTGATCATCATCCCCGGTCCCGCTCGACACCGACCCGAAGATCGAACTCAGCGTAGCGCCAAGAACACCGGCCGCGAATACACCGGGGCGGGAGCCGGCACGCACGAACGCCGGCTTCCCGGTACTTCACCCGCGTCACGGAACCCTTCACCAGGCGCTGCCACCACTGCCCCACGGGCACCCGACCCGAATAGGAGAACTCCGCCCGCCGGCGGCGGGCGTGAAATCCGGCGGCCAGCCGGAACAGCGACCTTTCCACGTCGAGTTCGGCAACACAGTCCAGAAAAACACCAGACGCCACCGGCGCGGAGTTCACGCGGTGACTCCAGGCCTTTCCCCGGAATATCTCAGACCGTTCCTCCGGCCGGACCGGCCGGCCCTGGGCCGGTTGCCGGGAAGACACCGACGGCGGCTGCGGGGCGATTGGCGGCACTCCGTGTACAGCGCACGGCTGACATCGAATTCACGGACATAGGAGGCAGTTATGCCCGGCAAAGCGGAAGAACCGAACGTCACCCGGCCGCGCGCCCGCCGCTCGGAACTGGCGACCCCGGCCAGCAGTGAGCGGATGTGTGAGAAGGCCGCCGGTTCCGGAGCGGACCTCGTCTTCCTCGACCTGGAGGACGCGTGCGCGCCGTCAGCCAAGGAGGCCGCCCGCGGCATCGCCGTCGCCGCGCTCACCGACCTGGACTGGGGACACACCGTCCGCGCCGTCCGGGTGAACGGCCTGGACACACCCTGGTGCCACGACGACATCATCGAGGTCGTCACCGGGGCGGGTGCGTCGCTCGACGTGCTCATCGTTCCCAAGGCCCGCTCGGCGCGTGACGTCTGGTGGGTCGACGTGTTGCTGACCCAGCTCGAGACGAAGCTCGGACTGACCCGGCGGATCGGGCTGGAAGTACTGATCGAGGAGGCGGAGGGCCTGTCCAACGCCGCCGAGATCGCCCGGTCCAGCAGCCGGCTGGAGGCGATAATCTTCGGCGCCGGCGACCTCTCGGCGTCGCTGCGCGCCCGGGTGGACGGCAACTTCGACCCCGTCGGGGAGTACCCGGGCGACTTCTGGCACTTCGCGCGTGTCCAGGTGCTGTCGGCGGCGCGCGGGGCGGGCATCGACGCGATCGACGCGCCGTACCCCGCCTACAAGGACGTCGACGGGTACCGCCGGTCGGCCACCCACGCGAGCCTGCTCGGCTTCGACGGGAAGTGGGCCATCCACCCGGCTCAGGTGCCCATCGCCAACGAGGTGTTCGCGCCGACCGAGCAGGAGGTGGCCGAGGCGCACGAGGCGATGAAGATCTACCGCGAGTCCGAGGCGGAGGGGGTCGGCGCGATCGGCCGCGACGGCCGGCTCGTCGACGCCGCCCACATGCGTCTCGCCGAGAACGTCCTGCACAAGGCCGCCCTCGCCGGCGGAACCGCCCCGGCGAACTGAGCCGCCCCGCCCAGCTGAGCCGCCTCTGGCGGCGGGCTACCTCACCGACGGTCGGCGCCGCCCTCACCCACGGTCGGCGCCGCCCTCACCCACGGTCGGCGCCGCCCTCACCCACGGTCGGCGCCGCCCTCACCGGTGGGTGGGGCGGCTGCCCCGTCCGCACGGAAACGTGCATGCCGAAAACCGCGCGGGGGTTTTACCGGAGTTACCCCGCGCGGTTGACCGGACATCACCGGCCTCTTCCCTCATGCCGCCCGGCTATTCGAGCGGCATCTTTACCTCCGCGACATGATGTGTAGACTGACGGCCATGGGTGAGCGTTTATCAGATTCCATTCCGGCGCGACGCCTCGAGGGGAAGGTCGCGGTGGTCACCGGTGCGGGTTCCGGCATAGGCCGGGCCGCCGCCCTGCTGTTCGCGCGCGAGGGAGCGAGGGTGGTCTGCGCCGACCTCAGCGGCCGGGAGAAGGAAACCTCGACCATCATCGGTGAAGGCGCCGTTCCGGTACATGTCGACGTCACATCATCGGCCGATGTGCAGAATATGATCGACACCGCCGTGCAGGAGTTCGGGCGGCTCGACGTGCTGTTCAACAACGCCGGCGGCGGCGGCCCACGCAAACCGATCACCGAGTTCGACGAGGAGACCTTCGACAAGCTGATCGCGGTCAACCTCAAGGGCGTTTTCCTCGGAATGAAGTACGGAATCGCCGCCATGCTGCGCGGCGACGGCGGTTCAGTCATCAACACCGCCTCGGCCGCCGGTCTCGTCGGCTGGAAGGACCAGGCCATATATTCGGCGGCAAAAGGCGGGGTCGTCCAGATGACCAAGTCCGCGGCGCTGGACTTCGCCGAGTCCGGCGTTCGGGTCAACGCCATCTGCCCGGGCATGACGTGGACGGGTCTGGCGCACGCGGCCGACGACTCCGAGCCCCCCGTCGCCAACCTGCCCCAGCCGATGCGGCGCTGGGGCCGGCCGCAGGAGCTGGCGGCGGCCGCGCTGTTCCTCGCCAGTGACGAGTCCTCGTTCGTCACCGGCACCGCCATCCCGGTGGACGGCGGGTACGTGGCCCGTTGAGTCGCGGGCCGGCGGACGGGTCGCCGCGGCGCCGGTGACGGGTCACCCGTCCCACCGCGACCCCGTCCGCCGGCCCGCGGCCATCTCCTAACGCCCGCTCAGCCGCGCGGCGACGGGAGCGAAGCTTTCGATCTCCGACTGCTGGACGGTGATGTAGTTCATCCCGAACGCCTCGCGGCGTTCCTGGAGGCGCTCGGCGACCTCGTCCGGGGAGCCCACCAGCATGTTCGGATGGTTCGGCAGGCTCACCGGGTCGACCCGCATCGCCGCCGCGACCCGGGCGACGGCCGCGTCGGCCTCCTCGGCGTCCTTGGTGATCCGGGTGAAGAACGGCGAGGTCTCGATGTCGATGCCGGCGAAGCGCTCACCAGCCGCGTCGCGGACGTAGCCCAAGCGGCGCGCCGCCTCCTCGGCGGGCGTCAGGCCGTCCTCGTTCACCGCCGCGAACGGCACGGTGGAGATGCTCACGATGTCGGCCTCCCGCCCGGCGAGGGAGAGGACCCGGCGACGGCCGCCGCCGATCATGATCGGCGGGTGCGGCTGCTGCACCGGGCGCGGCAGGCCGGCGTAACCGGTGACGTTGACGAACTCCCCGTGCTGATTGAGGTCCTGCCCGGACCAGTGGGCCCTGAGCAGCGCGATCACCTCGGTCAGCTTCTTGATCCGCTGGCCCGGCGTCTCGTAGGGGACGCCCATCGCCCGGTACTCGGGCTCGCTCCAGCCCGCGCCGATCCCTAATTCGAGGCGGCCGTCGGAGAGCAGGTCGATCGTCGCCGTCTCCTTCGCCAACACGGCGGGCACGTGGTAGTCGACGCAGAAGACCCGGCAGCCCACCCGCAGCGTCTCGGTGACCGCCGCGGCCGTGGCCATCGCCGCGATGGGTGCCAGGTACTGCGGTGGCCACCTTGCTTCCTTCTGCGCCGGCCCGTGCCCCAGGTAGTGATCAGCCAGGAAGAGCGTCGAGTACCCGAGATCCTCGACCCGGCGGGCGAGGTCACGCCACTCGGACCCGGACTTGGCCTTCGTGGCCTGGACAGCGAAGCGGAACGGCCGCAAGGTTGACATCGACGGAGAATAACATGCGCGTCCTACTATAGGACGACCTTAGATATATGGTAACGTCACTTCCGCGAGGGAAGATCGACGTTCTCCCGGCCGCGCCGAAGGGACATGGGGATGGTCAAGCGGACGAGGTTCAAGGAGTACGAGGACCGGTACGCCAACTACCGGTTCCAGTTAGACGAGGACGGCATCCTGCTCATGCAGTGCCACACCAACGGCGGCAGCCTGGTGTGGGACTGGAAGTCCCACGACGACATGGCCGACGCGTTCGCCGACGTCGCGGGCGACCGCGAGATCAAGGTGCTGATCCACACCGGCACCGGCGAGAACTACAACGCCAACTGGGGCAACCTCCCCAACGGCGAGCCCCCGGAGAAGCCCGAGTACCGGCTGATGCCGGGCGACCGCGGGCTACGCAAGCTCGACGAGAAGGCCTGGTACAACCGCAACCTGATCAACAACGTCCTCGACGTCGGCGTCCCCATGATCAGCGCGGTCAACGGCCCCTGCAACATCCACTCCGAGGTCCCGCTGATGGGCGACATCGTGCTGGCCTCCGAGGACGCCTACTTCCAGGACGTGTCGCACTTCCCCCGCGGCCAGGTCCCCGGCGACGGACAGCACGTCATCTGGCCGTTCCTCGTCGGCCACAACCGCGCCCGCTACCTGCTGCTCACCGGGAAGAAGCTCGGCGCCCAGGAGGCGCTCTCGTGGGGCGCCGTCGCCGAGGTGCTTCCGAAGGACCAGCTCCTCGACCGTGCCTGGGAGCTCGCGCGGGAGCTGGTGCGCAAGCCACCGCTCGTGCTGCGCTACACCCGCGACCTGTTCACCCAGAACCTCAAGCGGGCCTTCCTGAACGAGCTCGGCCACGGCCTGGGCCGCGAGACCTACGCCCAGCGGGAGTTCTTCCCGTTCGGCGGCGGCATGGAGCCACTGGACAGACCGTGGGACGCACAGCCCTGGTCGGATTAAGAATCGACCTCGACGTCGAATCGCCGACCACCGGAGGCTGACAGCATGCACGCACTCCAGGGAGTCCGGGTCCTTGACCTGGGCACCTACCTCGCGGGGCCGTTCTGCGCCACAGTGCTCGGCGAGTTCGGGGCCGACATCATCAAGGTCGAACGGCCTGGCACCGGAGACAACCTTCGCCGCTTCGGCACCGACACGGACTGTGGCGACACCCTGGTCTGGCTCAGCGAGAGCCGCAACAAGCGGTCGGTGACCCTCAACCTCGGCGATCCCCGTGGCCTCGAGATCCTCCGGGAGCTCATCGCCACCGCCGACATCGTGATCGAGAACTTCCGCCCCGGCGTCCTCGAACGCTGGGGGCTCGGCCCCGAGGTGATCCAGGAGCTGAACCCGCGCGCGATCCTGCTGCGGGTCTCCGCCTACGGCCAGTCGGGGCCCAACCGGGACCTCCCCGGCTTCGCCCGGATCGCCCACGCCTTCTCCGGGCTCGCCTACCTGGCCGGCGAGCCGGGCGGGACACCCGTCACCCCGGGCTCGACCTCGCTGGCCGACTACATGACGGGGCTGTACGGCGTCATCGGCGTGCTGATGGCCCTGCGCGCCCGGGAGAGCACCGGGAAGGGCCAGGTCGTCGACCTGGCCCTGTACGAGACGATCTTCCGTGCGCTCGACGAGATCGCGCCCGCCTACCAGCAGTTCGGCTTCGTCCGCGAGCGGATGGGCGCGGACACCGTCAACGTGCTCCCGCACAGCCACTACCGGACCAAGGACGACCGCTGGATCGCGATCGCCTGCTCGAACGACGACATGTTCGCCCGGCTGGCCCGGGCCATGGAACGCCCCGAGCTGGCCGACGAGGACGAACTGGGCCCGAAGGCGAAACGCCTGGCCGCCCGGGACCTGGTCAACGAGCTGGTCGGCGGGTGGGTCGGATCGCTGCCGTGCGACGAGGTGCTGGCCCGGTGCAAGCAGGCCCAGGTTCCGGCGGGCCAGCTCTACTCCATCGCCGACATCTTCGACGATCCGCAGTACAAGCACCGCGAGACCATTACCGTCGAGGAATCCCGGATCGGCCCGCTGGCAGTGCCTGGAGTGATCCCGGCACTCTCCGAAACCCCGGGTGAGATCCGCTGGTTGGGGCCGGAACTCGGCGCGCACACCGACGACGTCCTCACCGAACTACTGAACCGCACCCCGGAGGACATCGCGCGGCTGCGCGCCGACGGAGTGATCTGAAACCAAGAGTGATCTGACACCAGACGTCGAAGCCCCGGCCCAGCGTGAGCTCGCCGGCGGTGGGAACGAAACCATCCTGCGAGAGGGGTTGAAGCCGATGGCCATCCAGGAAAAACTTGCGACCGGCAGAGGCAAGTACACACCGGGGTACCCGAACCTCGACACCGGGCCCGTCGACTACGAGGACTCGATCTCCGAGGAGTTCTTCCAGGCCGAGCGCGAGGCGATCTTCAAGCGGACCTGGTTGAAGGTCGGCCGGATGGAGCAGCTGCCCCGCAACGGGACGTTCTTCACCCGCGAGTTCGTGGGCCTCGGGTCGATCGTGATCACCCGGCACACCGACGGCGAGGTGTACGCGCTGCACAACATCTGCGCGCACCGCGGCAACAAGGTCGTCTGGCAGGAGCACCCGACCAACGAGACCCAGGGCAGCGCCCGGCAGTTCTCCTGCAAGTACCACGGCTGGCGCTACGGCCTCGACGGCAAGTGCACGTACGTCACCAAGCGGAACGAGTTCTTCGAGTCGCTGCCCGACGACGAGCTCGCCATGCCGCAGCTGCGCTGCGAGGTCTTCGCCGGGTTCATCTTCGTGAACTTCAGCCAGGACGCCCCGCCGCTGCGCCAGTTCCTCGGTGAGAAGCTGGCCACCGAGCTGGAGAGCTGGCCGTTCGAGAAGTTCACCAACCACTGGTCGTTCCGGACCAAGGTCAAGGGCAACTGGAAGATCGGCATCGACGCGCTGCTGGAGTGGTACCACCCGGCGTACGTCCACGGGCGGTTCCTCAACACCAACGTGGCCGAGGCGGAGAAGCTCGTCCCGCCGATGGACTCCTACCACTACGACCTGTTCACCCCGCACATGCTGACCTCGGTGCCCGGCCCGCCGCTGCTGAAGAAGAAGGAGGGCTCGGTCGGCCCGGCCAAGCGGGACATGAACTGGGCCTACCGGCTGTTCCGCGCCGGCCTGTTCGGCCCGGACGACGTCCGCGAGGACCTCGGCCACCTCACACCGGACCGCAACCCCGGCAACGTCCGGTCCTGGAGCAACGACCAGTACTGGCTGTTCCCGAACCTGTCGGTCCAGCTCTGGGGCCGCGGGTACTACATCACCTACCAGTACATCCCGGAGACGGTGGGCACCCACGCCTACGAGGTCGATATCTACTTCCCCGAGCCGAAGACCGCCTCCGAGCGGCTGGCCCAGGAGCTGGTCGTCGACAGCACCATCGAGTTCGCGATGCAGGACACGAACACGGTCGAGGCGACCTGGTCGCAGCTCAACAACCGCGCGCTGCAGACGTTCCACCTGTCCGACATGGAGCTGATGATCCGTCAGTTCCACAAGGTCGTCCGGGACGCCGTCGCGGCGCACCAGGCCGGCAGCGAGAAGTAGAGGAACCCCTCGACATGACCACCACTGTGGACACATCCCTGCCCGAGCGGTTCCGCGCCCTCGAGCCGTGGGTCGCCGACTGGGACCTGGCGACGCGGGTCGAGCGCTACGAGAAGCGGCTGTCGAAGACCATCGACGAGCTGCAGGACTTCTACGACGCGATCGCGCCGCTCGCCGAGGAGGCCATCGCCTACCTCGACACCCGCGATGTGAACGCCCTGTCCGACGAGGACACCCGGCTGCTGCGCCTGCTCTACTCGATGATCATGGTGTCGTACCCGGTGAACATCTTCAAGCAGCCCCGGATCCCGGACTCCGGCGCGGCTTTCTTCGACACCGCCGTCGAACCGGCCCTCTGAGAAGGCGACCTGCCATGGGTACCACCACCAGGAAGATCACTGAGAACACCGGCACGGAGTTCCGCGGGCTGAAGGGTACGCAGCTCGTCGACAAGGGCGTCGCCGACGACGCCCTGGCCGCGCTGGAGGAGACCGGGGTCGTCGTCTTCAGCGAGGCTGACATCGACGACGAGGACCTGGTCGCCTTCGCCCGGCTGCTGGGCAACGTCCTGCCGCTCCCGATGGGCGGCCACAAGCTCAAGGAGATCCAGCGGATCACCCGCGACGCGTCGGCGAGCAAGCTGGCGGCGTACCGCGAGGCCACGTTCCACTGGCACATCGACGGGACCACCGGCGAGGTGCCGGACAAGGCCACGCTACTCACGGCACGGCAGATCTCGGGCGACCCGGAGGGCGACACCGAGTTCGCCAACACCTACGCCGCGTACAAGGCGCTGTCCGACGAGGAGAAGGCGCAGCTGGAGGGCGTGCGGGCCCTGCACAGCTTCACCGCCTCCCAGCTCGTCGCCATTCCCAACCCCTCACCCGAGGAGCGGGCCGCCTGGGATCGCAACCCGACCCGGGAACAGCCGATCGTGTGGACCCGCGGCAACGGCCGCAAGTCGCTGCTGGTCGGCTCCACCGCGGGCGAGGTCGTCGGTCTGCCCGCGGACGAGGGGCGGGCGCTGCTCGACCGCCTGCTGGCCTGGGCCACCCAGCCGCAGTTCGTCCTGCGGCACCACTGGACCCAGGGCGACCTCGTCATCTGGGACAACACCGGGATGCTGCACCGGGCCCTCCCCTACGGACCGTCATCGTCCAGGCTGATGCACCGCGCATCGCTGGCCGGTGAGGAAGCGGTCGCGTAATTCTGTTCGTACGGGGTTCGCGCCCGTGGGCCGCTGACGAGGCGGTTCACGGGCGCTCGCGCCGTCGACCGATCACCAGCGACGCAGCTACCCACAGGGAGGTTCGGCAACGTGACCGAACGGAAGACGGCCGTAGTAACCGGCGGAGGATCAGGCATCGGGCGCGCGATCAGCCTGCGCCTGGCCAAGGACGGCTTCGCCACCGCCGTGCTCGACATCAACACCGAAAGCGCCGAGCAGGTGGCCAAGGAAGCTCGCGAACTGGGGTACGAGGCCGCCGCCTTCGGCGGCGTCGACGTCTCCGACCGGGCGCAGGTGGACGCGGCCATCGACCGCATCCGCGAGACGTTCGGCCCCGTCCTCGTGCTCGTGAACAACGCCGGTCTCACCGGCACCCTGGGTTTCCAGAAGATCACGGACGAGCTCTGGGACCGGATGATCGCCGTCAACCTCAGCGGCCCGTTCTACCTGACCCAGGCCGTCCTCCCGGACATGATCAGCGCCCACTGGGGCCGGATCGTCAACATCTCGTCGTCGAGCGCGCACTCGGGCCAGCAGTACATGGTCCACTACGTGTCGACGAAGGCCGGCCTCATCGGCTTCACCAAGTCGCTGGCCCTGGAGTACGGCCCCAAGGGCATCACGGTCAACACGATCCCGCCGGGCTTCGTCGACACCCCGATGCTGCGCGACGTCGAGGCGAAGGGCTTCATCGGCGGCACGATCGCCGACCACGCCGAGCGCACCCCGGTGCGGCGCCCCGGCAAGCCCGAGGACATCGCCGCCGCCGCCTCGTTCCTCATCTCCGAGGAGGCCGGGTACATCACCGGTCAGATCATCGGCGTCAACGGCGGCCGCAACACCTGATCCTTGCGCCGGCCGCGGGCTGACCACCGCGGCCTGCTCGTCCACTTGTCGCGGACGGAGGGAGCCGACCCGGTTCCCGTCCGCCCGCGGACAAGTGAGCGCGGCGCCCGCTCGGCGGCCGCCTGACGGCGCGCCCCGCGGGCGGCTCAGTCCTCGATGAGGCTGTCCAGGGCCTTCGGCTCGAACGTGTAGTGACAGCGCCACTCGACGATCTTCCCCTCGTCGTCGACCCGGATCGAGTCGGCGCCCGTGCGCACCTGGCCGTCGGAGAAGTGGCAGGAGTACACGAAGATGACGGTCTGCGTGCTGACGTAGGCGGCGTCGACCGAATAGCGGATGTCCGGTACCCGGCGCATCGAGTCCGCGATGTACTCCCGGAACGGCGCGTAGCCCTCGATCGTCACCTTGCGCGGGTCACCGGTCAGCCGCGGCACAAAAGGCGAGCTGAAAACGACGTCCTGGGCGACGGCCCCCATCACCACATCCACGTCGTACCCGTTGAATCCGTCCTCCCAGTGCCGCCGTAAAGCCGTCACTATCCCGTCGTCGAGCATCCGGACTCCCCTTCGTCGTGCGTCCGCGGCATGCCGCGCTCAGGCTGCGGCACGCCGCCGGTGAAATGACGCCCGCGGCGGGCGCCGGAAAAACCGCCGAACGGCGCGGCGAGCCCAGGGGGCCCACCGCGTTCGTCAGCGGTCTCGGTAGTGCTCCTCGTTCTGTCGCTGGCCGTCCTGTCGCTGGCCGTCCTAGGCGGGGACGCCGATGCCCATGAGCTGGGCGAGGTTGCCACCCATGATCTTGCGGACGAGCTCCTCCGGCAGGTGCGACAGCTCGTCGATGTAACTCACCGGGTTGGCCAGGCCCTCCGGGTGCGGGTAGTCCGAGCCGAACAGCACGTGGTCCTCACCGAGGAGCTGCGCCAGCTCGCCGAGGTCCTCCTCCCAGAACGGGCTCACGTAGATGTTCCGCTTCACCACGTCGACCGGGTTCTCCAGGAAGTCGTGCGGCATCTTCTTGTAGAGGTTCTTCATGGACTTGAGCAGCGGCTCGACCCAGCTCATCCCGTTCTCGACGATGGCGATCTTCAGCTGCGGGAAGCGGGAGAGCGCACCGTGGCACACCAGCGCCGAGACGGCGTCCTCGACCGGGCGCCAGGCCTGCAGCATGCGGAAGGTGTTCGGCTGGAAGGGGAGCATCTCGATGCTCGCGCCCATCCACTCGCTCGTGTAGCGGGCGTAGCCGCTGTCCGAGGAGTGCAGCGCGACCAGGATGCCGGCCTCCTGCACCCGCGCCCAGAACGGGTCGAACTCGGGGAGGCCGAACGAACGCGGACCACGGAGCCCGGGCACCGGCGCCGGCCGGATCAGCACGACCTTGGCGCCCCGCTCAAGCACCCAGTCGAGCTCCTCGATCGCCTTGTCGACGAACGGAAGGCTGATCACCGGAGTCGTGAAAATCCGGTCCAGCCCCTCGTAGTTGAACTGCCAGGTCTCGTACAGCCACTCGTTGAGCGAGTGGATGACCGCGTGGATCAGGTCCGGGTCGTCCCGCATCCGCTCCTCGATGAGGCTGGCCAGCGTCGGGAACACCAGGGTGCGGTCGAGGCCCTGCTCGTCCATCTTCGCCAGCCGGGCGGCGGGCTCGCGCCAGGCGTCGATGCACTTCACCGGCTTGCCGAAGATCTCCCGGTAGGACAGCCCGTCGGGGTTCCCCTTCCGGTAGTAGTCCTCCTGCGCGCCGGGCCGGGCCACGACCTCGAACGTGGGGTTCGGGATGTACTCGCTCACCTGGCCCCGGACCATGATCTTCGTGCGCCCGTTGAGCTCGACGTAGTCGACCGCCCCCTTGTACCGGGCGGGCAGGTACTTCGTCAGCGCCTCCTTCGTCTCATACAGATGGTTGTCCGCGTCGAACACCGAGATACCGGCGTGAGCCACGGGCCCTCCCTTGCTTGTCTGCGATGGACGTCCCTATCCTCCCTACACTTCGGTGGTCCGCGACGCCAGCAGATCGCGACGGCGGACCGAGCAGCGTCGGGAGCGCCACCGCGCAAGGTGACGGTAGGGTCAGATGCTGGGAAACCGCGGCACTCTCGCCACGTCGATCTCCGCACCGAGCCGAAGGCAGGTCGCAGATGGATGCCCTCCCGACGGCACCCGAACCCCTCGGTATCGAGGCCGGGGCGCTTGACCGCTGGTTCGGTGAACATGTGGCGGGCGCGGTGCCACCGCTGCGCTACGACCGGGTCGCCGGCGGCCACTCGTGCCTCACCTACCTCGTCGGCGACGCCGGTCACCAGCGGTACGTGCTGCGCCGGCCGCCGGTCGGCGCGCTGCTCGCGACCGCCCACGACGTCACCCGCGAGGCGCGGATCCTGGCCGCGCTCGCCGGCTCCGGCGTGCCGGTGCCGCGCGTACTCGGCGTCTGCGACGACCCGGAGGTGACCGGCGCGCCCTTCTACGTGATGGCCTACGTGGACGGGCTCGTGCTGCGCACCGCGGCCGACTCCGAGGCCCTCCTCCCCTCCCCGCAGGCCCGCCGCCGCGCCGGGTACGCGCTCGTCGACACCCTCGCCGCGCTGCACGCCGTCGACGTCGACACGGTCGGTCTCGGCGCCCTGTCCCGGCGGGACGGCTTCCTCGACCGGCAGCTCAGGCGCTGGTCGGCGCAGTGGGCGGCCTGCGAGCTCGGGGACATGGGTGGCATGGCCGCGCTGCACGACTGGCTCGTCGCCCACCGGCCCGCCGAGTCCACCGCGCGCCTCGTGCACGGCGACTTCCGGCTCGGCAACGCGCTCCTCGGCCCCGACGGGGACGTCCTGGCCCTGCTGGACTGGGAGCTGTGCACCCTGGGCGACCCGCTCGCCGACGTCGCCTACCTGCTGCGCACCTGGTCGACGCCGGACGCGCGGGCGAGCCAGGAGCGGCTGCCGTCCGCGCTGCCAGGGTTCCCCACGACGGACGAGCTGGCCGCCCGCTACGCGCGGCAGTCCGGCCGCTCGATCGCGGAGCTCGACTACTGGATGGCGTTCACCGCCTGGCGGGCCGCTGCCATCCTGGCCGGCGTGTACCGGCGCTACCTCGACGGGAAGATGGGCACACCGCCCGACGATCTACCCACGTTCGCGACCGAGGTCGAGGCACGCGTCCGGCAGGGCGTGTCCTTCACTCGGAGGGCCTAGCCTGCCGAGCGGCGTGGCCCACCAGGTGCCGTCGCCGCTCGGTCAGGCGCGTCGTCACAGCTCGGCGGCCTCGTGTTCGAGGCGGTCGGCGAAGGCGGCGAAGGCCTGTTCCCGCAGGGTGGGCAGGTGACCGGACGGGAAGAGCGTCTCGACCGGGGTGTACTGCCGGAGCACCTGACGCGCCAGCGTGACCTTGTGGACCTCGGTGGGGCCGTCGGCGATGCCGAGCGCCTCCGCGGTCACCATCATGCTCACGAACGGCATCTCGTTGGACACCCCGAGCGACCCGTGGATGCGCAGGGCCCGCTGGGCGACGTCGTGCAGGACGCGGGGCAGCATCACCTTGACCGCGGAGATGTCCTTGCGGACCTTCCGGTAGTCCTTGTGCTTGTCGATGAGCCAGGCGGTGCGCAGCACCAGCAGCCGGAAGCACTCGATGTCGATCCAGCTGTCGGCGACCTTTTCCTGGGTCATCTGCAGCGACGCGAGCGGCCCCGTCCGGGTCTGGCGGGAGACGGCCCGCTCGCAGAGCAGGTCGAAGGCGTGACGGGCCAGGGCGACCGTCCGCATCGCGTGGTGCACCCGCCCGCCGCCCAGCCGGGTCTGCGCGATCGCGAACGCGTCGCCCTCCCCGCCGAGCAGGTGATCGGCCGGCACCCGGACGTCGGTGTAGCGGACATAGCCGTGGTCATGCCGGACGCCCCCCAACGAGCCCTGTTCCGGGGGCTCGGTGGCGACGCCGGGGTTGCGCACGATCGTGATCCCGGGCGTCTCGGCCGGCACGATGAACATCGACATGCCCTTGTAGGCGTCCACGTCGGGGTTCGAGACGGCCATGACGATGAAGAAGCTGGCGTGCCGGGCGTTCGTCGAGAACCATTTCTCGCCGTTGATCACCCAGTCGCCGCCGTCGCGCACGGCGCGGACGGTGAACAGGGTCGGGTCGGCACCGCCGCGCGGCTCGGTCATCGAGTAGCAGGACGCGATGTCGCCCTCGAGCAGCGGCTCCAGATACCTGGCCTTCTGCTCCGGCGTGCCGAAGTGGGCGAGGATCTCGGCGTTCCCCGAGTCGGGGGCCTGGCAGCCGAAGATCGACGGCGCCCACCGGGAGCGGCCCAGGATCTCGTTGAGGAGGGCGAGCCGCACCTGGCCGTAGCCCTGACCGCCCAGTTCGGGCCCGAGATGGCAGGCCCACAGGCCGCGTGCCTTCACCTCCTCCTTGAGCGGCCGGACGATCGCCTGCGCCCGGGAGTCCCGCTTGTCGAACGGGTTGTCGAGGACGAAGTCCAGCGGTTCGACGACGTCCCGGACGAAGGTGTCGACCCAGTCGAGCTGCTCCTGGTAGGCCGGGTCGGTCTCGAACTCCCACACAGTCGGTCTCGCTCTCGTTCCAGGGCCGCACCCGCGCGGCGCGGGTCGGCATCGATGACGGCCGGACTCCGTGAAGGCCGGACTCCGTGAAGCGACGATCTCCGCATACGATCAGAGGCGGTACGATCAAGAAAAATCGACATTGCCATGGATTCAACATTCATCCACTGCGTTCGCGCGAAAACCTTCATCCCCGACGACACACTGGACAAGCACACCCGACCCGTCGGGTCAAGACTCCGATATGACCGTACCCGGCATTCTGCCCGGTCATTGGTTGATTCACCCCCAACGAGAATGTAGTTTGCAGGGGTTGGAAACGAGGAGATGCGATCCCCGGGCGCCACGGCGGTGGCCGCGGCGCCCGGCAGCACATCGTCGAGGGTCACGCACCGGGGCCGGCCACCGACAACATCGCTACCCGGATCATCGATTGGACGTATGACGTGTACGACATGCCGGAGGAGATCGAGGTCCGCGCGGACGGGCCGCTGAGGATCATCACGCTGAACCGGCCCGACGATCTCAACGCGGTCAACCATCCCCTGCACGTCGGGCTGGCGAAGCTCTGGCCGCAGCTGAACGAGGACCGCTCGGCGCGGGCTGCCGTGCTCACCGGGGCCGGCCGGGCGTTCTCCGCGGGCGGCGACTTCGCCTACCTCAACGAGCTGTTCAAGGACAAGGAGCTGCGCGCCCTGTCCATCGCGCACGGGCGCGAGATCGTCCTCGGCATGGTTCGCTGCCGGATTCCCGTGGTCGCCGCGGTGAACGGCCCGGCCGTCGGTCTCGGTTGCAGCCTGGTCGCACTGAGCGACATCGTCTACATGGCGGAGAAGGCCTTCCTCGCGGACCCGCACATCCAGGTCGGCCTGGTGGCCGCCGACGGCGGGCCGCTGACCTGGCCCCTGCACACCAGCATGCACCTGGCCAAGGAGTACGCGTTCACCAGCGCGCGCATCTCCGCCGAGCGGGCCATTCAGATGGGGCTGGCCAACCACATCGCCGCTGATCCGGTGGCCGAGGCGCTGGCGTGCGCGAAGCGCATCGCCGAGCTTCCGCAGCAGGCGGTGGAGACCACCAAGCGGCTGCTCAACCTGCACGTCGAGCGCGCCGTGATCGCCTCGCTCGACTTCGCGACAACCGCGGAGGAGGCGTCGTTCCAGACCGATGACTTCGCCTCCATCGTCGAGCGGCTCTCCGCGAAGCAGAAGCAGAAGAGCTGAGGGGACGGCGGTCCCGGGCGGCACGCCCAGACCGCCCCGGCTTCTCCGAAACCGGTCGGCCAGGACCCGGGCGCTCGAAGCGCCCGGGTCCTTCTGATTTCCACGGAAATCCGCGTGGTTCCGCTCCTCGAGAGATTCTCGAGAGTTTCGGTTCCGACAGGATTCTTTCCCTGGCTCACCATTCACTGCTACCGCGGGTGGTCACCCGGTCGTCGTCATCGAAAAATCGGCACCGGGTCCTGGCCGCTCCTGGCTCCTCGCTCCTTCCGGATTCCGGTCTCGGGCTCCAGCTTCGGTTCTCAGGTCAGCGTCAGAGGTTGACCAGGCGTGGGGCGTGGTTGTTCTGGCGGATGTGGGCGCCGGCCTGGCGGGTGAGGTCGCGGGTGCTGCCGAGGAGGCCGTCGAGGGTGAGGG
>NZ_UBIZ01000579.1:0-250 GCF_900465275.1 Parafrankia sp. Ea1.12
AGGCCGTCAAGCACGGACTGAAACGTATGCAGTACCGGCCGGGACTACTCATCGGGTTCCTCACCGAAACCGGACTGACCTGGAAAGATCTCCGATCAACATAACTTCACACGTTAATCTTCAGTAGAGGGTGTCTGAAAAGAGTCAGTGTGGCGCGCCGGTGAGGCGGCGTATCAGGATCATGCTCATCGCCAGGTAGATAACGTTTTCGGACGTGGCGGTCAGGTATTCGTAGTCTTTGGACAGGCGG
>NZ_UBIZ01000127.1:0-16130 GCF_900465275.1 Parafrankia sp. Ea1.12
GAAGTGGGCTCGGCTCCAGCGGGGACCCTTCCGGAAGGGTCGGCGTCCGGCGGCCAGGAGGGGGCGACGTCCGGTCGTGTCCTGGCGGGTGGCTCGTCAGGCGGCTCGGTGCAGGGCACGGCAGGTGGCACGGAGCAGGGCACGGCGGGAGGTGGCCAGGCCACGGGCACCACGGGTGGGCGGGAGCCCCAGATCCCGGGATCAGGCGTGGCAGGCGCGGTGCCCGCGGCGCCGGGGGGCGCGGCCACCAGCACGCCCCAGCCCGCCGTCGAGCGGGCGATGACGCCCTCGAAGAGCGCCTCGACCAGCTCCGCACCGGTCTCCGGGGGCGATGACGGCGCGGGCCTGCTGTGGTCGGACGAGTTCGGCGGCGCGGCGGGCGCGGCCCCGGACCCGGACACCTGGATCACCCAGACCGGCTCCGGCTGGGGCGACCGGGAGATGCAGTGCTACACCCGCGACCCGCGGAACCTGGCGACCGACGGCCGCGGCCACCTCGTGATCACCGCGCGCAGGGAGCCGTCCTGCGACGGCGCGGGCTTCTCCTCCGCGCGAATCGAGACGCTCGGCAGGCGAACCATGCGCTACGGCTACCTGGAGACCCGGGCCGTGCTGCCTACCGGCCGCGGCGCCTTCCCGGCGGTGTGGCTCCTCGGCTCCGACATGCCGGCCGTCGGCTGGCCGGCGAGCGGCGAGCTGGACGTCGTCGAGGCGGTCTCGACGGCGCCCACGACCGTGCACACGAACGTCCACGGCGTGGACACCGCCGGCGCTCACTGGCAGGCCACCTGGGGCAACGGCGGGATGTACGACGCCGGGGCCGACCTCGCGGCGGCCTTCCACACCTACGGCCTGGAGTGGACGCCGTCCGCGCTGCGGTTCTACTTCGACGGCCGGCTCATCCGCACCGTCACCCGTGATCAGGTGCCGGTCTGGCTGTGGGACCGGGAGCACTACGTGATCCTCAACGTCGCGGTGAACTCGGAGGGCGCGAGTGCCTCGGCCGCTGACTACCCGCAGTGGATGGCGGTCGACTACCTGCGGGTCTACGTCGCCAAGCCGTGATACTCCGACTGCCCTGGCACCCCAGCCGCCCTGATGCCACCGCGCAGGCTCCGGCCGCCGCGCCTCGGCGCGGTCGGCCCGGTCGGATCAGGAGGGGACGGCCAGGGTCAGGGCGAAGTCGCCGTCCGGGTCCGTCCACTGGTGGCTGACGGAGAGTCCGGCCGCGGCCAGCTCGGCGGCGATCGAGTCGAGAGTGAACTTGGCGCTGATCTCGGTGCGCATCTGCTCGTCGGCGTCGAAGCGGGCGACCAGATTCAGGGCGCGGACCCCGACCTCCTGCTCGCGGACGCTGCGCAGGCGCATCTCGATCCAGGAGTTCTCCGCGTCCCAGGCGGCGACGTGGGCGAACCCGCGCAGGTCGAAGTCGGCCCCCAGCTCCCGGTTGATCACCGAGAGAACGTTGCGGTTGAAGGCGGCTGTCACGCCGGCGCTGTCGTCGTAGGCCGCGACGAGGCGTCGCGGGTCCTTCACCAGGTCGGCGCCGAGGAGCAGGGCGTCGCCGTCGGCGAACTGGTCGCTCAGGGCGCGCAGGAAGGCGGCGCGCGCCGCGGGCCGCAGGTTGCCGATGGTTCCGCCGAGGAAGGCCACAAGCCGCCGGTCGCTGCGGCCTTCACCGTGGCCGCCATCAGCACCGGCAGCGCCGGCGCCCGCCGCCGCGCCCGTGTCCGCGGCGGGCCGGGCGCCGGGGAGAAGGCCGAGGTGGCGCTCGAAATCCCCGACCACCGCGTGCACCGAGATTCCCGGATACGCCCGCAGGATGTCCTGTCCGGCCTGGAGCAGGGTCTCCTCGTCCACGTCGAAGGGGACGAAGCGGCGTAGCACCCCGGTGGCGCGCAGCGCGTCGAGGAGCAGGCGGGTCTTCTCCGAGGTGCCGGAGCCGAGCTCGATGAGGGTGCCGGCCGGGCAGACGGCGGCGATCTCGGCGGCGTGCGCGGTGAGCACCGCGTGCTCGCGGCGGGTCGGGTAGTACTCGGGCAGGCGGGTGATCCGGTCGAACAGCAGGCTGCCGGTGGCGTCGTAGAACCACTTGGGCGGCAGCTCACGAGGGCGGGAGGTCAGGCCGGCGCGCACGTCCGCGGCGAGCGAGGCGTGCCGTTCGGTGGCGGCGAGGTGGCGGTCCACGGTGATCTGCGGGGCCTGGTCCGTTCGGGCGGGTTCGTCGGGCCTGCCCGACGGGGCGGACCCGTTGGTGGCCGTGGCGGGATGCGGCTGCCTGCCGGGCACGGGAATCGTCTCCGGGGCGGTAGCCGGTGTCCTCGATGTCATCGTGGTGCCCTCCGTCTGCCTCGTACGACTCACCGTAGTCGTTCTAAGAGATCAAACTACTAAGAGTAACTTTGTGTGTGTCGGCCACCAGGAGATATTGGTCCGGTACGTCGACCCAACCGGATTCGTCATCATCTGGCTCACTGGCGACGACGATCCCGTCCACCTCCTCGCGGTAGCTGAGGGTGTCCCGCCAGGTGCTCGCCACGAGCTGCGTGCCGTCGGTCACCAGCAGGTTCAGCCGGGACGGCGTCCCGTCCGGCTCGCGCAGCCCGCCCAGCGTCAGGACGACGTCCGCCACGGCCCGCGGCAGTGGCAACCGGGACGCGCTCTCCCACAGCAGGGCGGCCACGATGGCCGAGTCGCAGCGGGAGTCCGGCACCGGCGCGCCGGGCCGGGCCGCCAGCTCCCGCAGCGCGCCGTCGGCGGCCACCCGCCCGTTGTGGCTCAGCAGCAGCCGGCCTTCGGCGAAGGGGGCGGTCGCGGTCTCCTCGACGGGCATCCCGACGGTGGCGCTGCGCACCGCGGCAAGCACACATCCCGAGGTCACGGCGCCGGCGAACGAGCTGTAGGAGGCGTCCGTCCACATCGGCACCGCGCGCCGGTAGCGGGCGGGTTCGGGGCGCAGGCCGGGCGCGTACCAGCCGACACCGAAGCCGTCGGCGTTGACGCTCCCGTGCCGCATCCGGCGGGGCGCCCACGACTGGCGCAGCAGGCTGGACGGCCGGTCGAGGGTCAGCTCCGCGAGCGTGCGCGGGGCACCGAGCCAGGCCAGGTGACGGCACACGGGCAGGCGTGACCTTTCTGCGCGCGGGACTCGGCGCCGTGCCCCCGGCGGGGTCAGGGGGTGTCGGCGTCGCGGGCGAGCCGGAACCCGGCGAAGATCTGCCGTCGGATCGGAAAGTCCCAGTTGCGGAACGTGGAGCGGACGGCGCTGGGATCGGTCGCCCAGGAGCCGCCGCGCAGCACCCGGAACCGGGCCGGGGCCGCATCGCGAGGATAGAAGACCTCGCTGTACTCCCGGTACGGGAACGACGCGAAGCCCGGATAAGGGGTGAACCCGCCGCCGGTCCATTCCCAGACGTCCCCGATCATCTGTTCGGCGCCGTACGGGCTCGCGCCGGCCGGCCTGCCGCCCACCGGTGCGGGCCGCGCAGTGCGGTGCCCCAGGTTCGCAAGCTCGGGAGTCGGGTCGGTGTCGCCCCATGGATACCGTCGTGAACGCCCGGTGACGGGGTCGTGCGCACACGCCTTCTCCCACTCGGCCTCCGTGGGCAGCCGTCGTCCGGCCCAGCGGGCGTGGGCCTCGGCTTCATACCAGCACACGTGCTGCACGGGCTCGTAGAGAGGCACCGGTTCGACCCGCCCGAATCGGCGGCGTGTCCAGACGTCGCCGTCGCGTGACCAGAAAAGCGGCGCCGTCAGGCCCTCCTGGCAGCGCCACGCCCAGCCCTCGGCGGACCAGAGCCGCTCGTCGGCGTAGCCGCCGTCCGCGATGAACGCCAGGTGGGCCCGGTTGGTGACCGGGTAGCGGCCGAGGCGGAAGGCGGGCAGGAACACCCGGTGCGCCGGCCGCTCGTTGTCGTACGCCCACGGCTCGGTCGACGTGCCCATGGTGAACTCGCCGGCCGGCACCAGGACCTCGGCCGCCTCGTCCACCGGCCCGGCCGGGGACGGCGGCGCCGGCCGCGGGTCGGCCAGGACGGGCGGGCCCGCGCGCAGCTGCAGCGTCGCGAGCATCGTCTCGTCGTGCTGGTGCTCGTGCTGGATCACCATGCCGTAGACGAACGACCCCGACAGCAGCCGGGCACGCCGGTGGACGGCCGCGCCGCCGTCCCGCTCACCGTTCCCGTTCGCGGCCCCGTTCCTGCTCTCGGCCCCGTTCTCGTTCCCGTTCGCGGCCTCGGGTCCGGCGGCCTCGCCGGCCGTCTCCGGGGCGTGCAGCAGGTCGGGGTCCAGCCCGGTCAGGACGTCCATCGCCCGCCCGCGGACGTCCCGCAGGTACGCGCGGGCCTCGTCCGGGCCGAGCAGCGGCAGCGCGGTCCGGCTGGCCCGGCTGTGCCGGAAGGCGTCGTAGACGTCGTCCAGGCCGGGGCGCAGCTCGGCCGCGCCGGTCAGGGCGCGCAGCAGCCAGATCTCCTCGTAGTTGCCGATGTGCGCGAGATCCCAGACCAGCGGTGACATCAGTGGCGAGTGCTGGCGCAGGAGGTCGTCCTCGGTGAGGTCGGTGTAGGCGAGCGACCGGTCCCGGGCCGCCGCCAACCCCGCCGCCAGCGCCTCCGCGTCGAGGGCAGGAGCGGCCGTCGGGCCGGCAGGGGCTGCCGGGTCGGGAGCGCCGGCCCGGCCGGTGGCGGCCGCCACCGCGGCGGCGGGGCCACGGGTGGTGGTCGGGTCGCCGGTCAAGGGACTGGAACGCACTGGGACGCCTCCTCGCGCAGCAGCTCAGCCGGCCCGCGCGCCTCGAAACGCGCGTTCAGGTCGTCGGCCGGGGAGCGCCCCCGCCGCGTGTAACGGTTGGCGAATGCCTCCACCGCGGCCCGCAGCCCGGGATCGGCGTCCGTCCGGGCGAGCGCGTCCAGGGCCAGGTCGACGCACCGCACCGCCGCACGGTGCAGTGCCGGGTCCCGCAGGCCGAGCTGGGCCGCCAGCCGCCCCTGCCGGGTGACCGGGAGGCACGCGGCGAGCGCGGCCCGGGCGGCGGCCGGCTCGTCGAGGAGCACCGCCGGCACGGCGACGGCCACCGGCCACAGGTCGGACGGCTGAGCGTCCAGGTAACGCAGCTCCAGCCAGCCACGTGGCCGGACGGGCGGGAACAGCGTCGTCGCGTGCCAGCCGAGGTCCTGGGCGGTCGGGGGGCGTGCCACCGGCCCCGCCCCGGCCATCCAGTCCCCGAAGGTCGTCCGGTTCCGGACCGGCTGGTACCGCCCGTCCGGCTCGCCGACCATCATGAGGTCCGCGTCGTGCAGGTAGCGGGCCCAGAGCCAGGCCGGCTGGGCGTCTCCGGTGGGCGGCGCGCCGGGGGCGTCGCCGCGCCCGCCCAGGCCCGCCTGGGCGAGCCACGCCGTCGCCGGCGCCGCCGGGTCGGGCAGGACCGGCCCGGTGCGGCTCGCGTCGATACCGGCCCAGACCGCCTGGCGACCCGACTGCCAGGAGATCTGCCGGCCGTGGGCCAGCGGCGACGCGGCGAACATGGCGATCAGTACCGGCTCGAGCGCGTGCGCGAGCCGGAAACGCTCGACGGCCTGCGCCGTGTCCGTGCCGATGTCCAGGTTGACCTGGACGGAGGCGGTCGAGCACATCATCGTCCGGCCGTCGTCGCAGTCCCGGGCCAGGAAGTGCTGCTCCATGGCCACGTACCGGGAGGCGGTGGTGTGGCGGACGGGCGTCCGCAGCGGGTCGACACCCATGCCGACCAGGCCGAGCCTGCGCCGGGCGAGGGCGCCGCGGACGAGCGTGAGGTCGGCGCGCATCGCGTCCACGGCGGCGGTCAGGTCCAGCGGAAGGCCCGAGAGCTCGAGCTGGCCGCCCGGCTCGAAGGTGAGCCGGCTGCCGCCGGGAAGCCGCGGGGCCGAGTCGGTGCCCGGCGGGCCGCCGTCGCGGGCCTGGCCGTTCTCCCGGCCTCGGTCCGGTTGCCGGCCCTGGTCAGCGGGGGCGAGGACGCTCTCCAATGCCGCGGCGGTCTCGTCCGCGGGGACGGGCCGGCGCGGGTTCGCGACGTCGACGACGAACCACTCGGTCTCGATGCCGACCCGGTTCGTCGTGGCCGCGCCCGGAGCCGGTGAGCCCGGGGCGGCGGGGGTCACGTCCCGGGCGGCGAGGCGCAGGAGATCGTCGAAGGTGGCGATGGGAGTCGCGGCTCCAACCACGGTTGGAGCCGCAGTAGGAACAGTGGTCTCTGTGTGATCTGCTGTGTGATCTGTCCCGCTGATCAACTCGGGTCGAGCGGCCGGTGCCTCCTCGCCGGTCGTGCCCCGTCGTCGGCGTCCAGAAGCCTCAGGTGTCACGCAGGGTGGCATCGAGTGGCTCCTCTCTCGGCGCCTCGATCCTCAGAAGGCGCCTGTCGTGAGGGCGTTCTCCCCACGGCGGCGGCCCGGCTACCCCTCGTGGGGCCGCCGTGGGCTGATGCCCACCCGACACAACCCGTGGTGATGGCTTCCACTTCCCCAAAGGTGGGACATGGGACCTCCGTGGTTCTTCCGGTTATTCCACGCTTCAGGGCTGTTGTGGTTGTGAATTGGATGGAAGTGTGACTCTGATGGGGGAGATTCCCGGTAGCGCGCGGTGACCAGGGCACGGCAGACTCGCAGTCACCCCCCTGCGGTCCGCCGAAGCGCGGCGGCGATATAGACCTGACGGGAGGTGGTGACCGCGGACACGTCCGATCGCGTGTCGGCCGGTAGGTCGGCCATGGCCGAATACCTGCGCCGAAGACAGTTGTACGCCGCCGAACGCGGCGACAGATCACGACGGGTGATGATCACTGCGGCGGCGGGCGCCATCGGTGCCGCAGTGCTCGTGGGGCTCGTGTGCGGTGCCGCCGGGCTCGCGGGCGGGACGGTCGCGCAGGTCGCGGTGCTCACCGGGCTGGCCGTGCTCGGTGTCCTGGCCGCCCGGCACTACCGCGTGCCGCCGGAGATCGAGGCCTGGCGGGTGGACGCGGAGGCCGAGCGTCGTACCGCCCGCTCGCTGGACCGCCTCACCCGCGCGGGCTACACCGTCCTGCACGACCGCCAGCTTGCCGACTCGGCGGGCAACATCGACCACCTGGTCATCGGGCCGTCAGGCGCCTGGGTGGTGGAGACCGACGCCCACCGCGGGCCGATCCGGCAGAACGCGGCCGGGGTGTGGGCGGGCAAGGTGCCGCTGCGCGCCATGCTCGGCCTGGTCGCCTGGATGGGCGAGGAGGCCACCGGCCAACTCGTCGCCGAGCTCCCCTCCGGATGGCAGCTCGAGGCACAGTCGGTCGTCGCCTTCGCCCGTACCGAGGTGCCGAACGGCCTGGCCCTGGTCGACGGCGTGCTGCTGCTGCCGATGGCCGGAGTCGCCGACTACATCCTCTCGGCCGGGGTGGTGCTGCGCCCGATCGATGTGGCGATGCTGGTCGACGTCGCCGAGCGGGTGTTCCCTCGCTACGAGGTCGCCGGGCCGCCCCCGTCATGGCCGACCCGCTCGCGGCTGCGCGGCCTGCTGCGCCGGTAACGGCGCCAGGCCTCTGGCGCGGCGCGCCGGGCTCACCCGGTCGCGCCGCGACCGGGTCTGCCCGGGCCCTTCGGCTGGCGCGTCGAGCCGGGTTCAGCCGGGTTCAGCCGGCGGTGTCGGGCCCGCTCGTGCGACCGCCGCGGCCGTGGTGCGGCGGCGAGTCGATGATGTGCGGATCGCCCACCTGGATGTGGTGGAAGCCGTCCCCGGCGAGCGGGGGCGCGGACCAGTGCGGCTGCTCGGCGACGAGGTTCTCCTCGACCTCCTCCGCCGGGTCGTGCCCATACCCGTAGCCACTGTCGTGGTAGCCACCGTCGTGGTGACCGCTGCCCGGGCCGGACCGGTCGCCGGCGGGCGTGCCCGGCGGCGGGTCTCCCAGCGGATGTCCGGTCTCCAGCGCCGGGGCGGCGGCCCGCCGCACGAAGGCCGGTGGCCCCGGGGGGTCGGTCCACGCGCGGGGGGTGAGCTCGGGCGGGTCGAGCTCGCTGGGGTCCAGGTCGTCCGGCACGAGGTTGGTGTCGTCGATCTCGCCGTGCATCTTCGAGCCGTTGAGGACGACCGGGATCTCCAGGTCGCCGACGACGTGCTCGACGTAGAAGGCGCGGTTCTGGATCAGCCACAGCGCGTAGCCCGGGTCCAGGCGGGGGAGCAGGTCGGCGGCCACGTCCGTGAGCCCGAGGGCCTCCTGGGTGTCCGCGATCTGGTCGGACGCCTGCTTGTACAGGATGCGGATCGCGGTCTCGGCGAGCAGGCCCTTGGCGATCTCCACCGAGTCGGGGGAGGCGGAGAGCAGGTCGGAGATGCGGTGCGCCACGATCGCGTTGGCACAGCCCCACTGACGCGCCAGCTTCTGCTGGGCCGACAGCCGGCGGACCAGCCCGGCGAAGCGCATCAGCCGCCAGCACTCGTCGTAGACCACGTAGCGCTGCACGCCGTCCTGGCGCATCAGCGCGGCTTCCATCCATGCCTGCGCACAGGTCATGATCAGCGCGATCATCTCGTCGCTGCCCTGGACCCGCTCCAGGTTCAGCACCGCGATCGGCCGGTCGAAGTCCAACGGGGACGTCGTCGGGCCGTCGAAGAGACCACCGAGAGCACCGTGCGTGAGCCGGCGCAGGGTCAGCGTCGCGTCTCTGGACGCGTCGCGCAGCTCGGTGGCCGTCATCGGCAGCGCCGAGCAGTCCTCCTCGCTCGGGTCGGTCATCGCCTCGAGGACGTGTGGGAGCAGAGGGGTGGCCCAGCGGTCCGGTGTCGCGCCGGTGATCTGCCGGGTGACGACGTCCAGCGCGAGATCGACGGCGGTGTGCTCGGCCGGGGTGAGCGGTACCCCCTTCGCGGTCTCGATCAGTGACGAGAGCAGGGACGAACGCGCCCGCTTCACCTCGCGCGCCCAGTCGGCGTCCGCGATGCCGCGCGGGCGCGGAGGGGCGTCCAGCGGGTTGAGCCGGGTGGACATGCCGGGCCCGATGTATGTCGGCTCGCAGCCGAGCCGGCGCGCGAGCCGGGTGTACTCACCCTTCGGGTCACAGGGGACAGCGGCCTGGTACCCGAAGGCCGAACCCCGCGAGATCAGCGTCTTCAGCAGCGCGGACTTGCGGGAGCCGACGGCCCCGAACACCGCGAAGTTCGGGTTCTCGATCACCTGCTGCCGGTAGAGCTCGAAGACATCGAAGTCGAACGAGTTGCCCGACCAGACATGCCGGCCGATGTACATGCCGGGCGCGTCGAGCCCGGAGTCGACGACGAACGGATAGATCCCGGCGATCTGGGCCGTGGTCTCCATATGGGCTGGTAGGCGCAGCTTGTGATAAGCCCGTCCGGCGAACGGGCCGAGCAGCTTCGGGGGCTGCGCGCCGCGGCGCAGGGCGGCCTGCGCGCGGCGCATCGCGGCCCGTTCGGCGTTGGCCGCGGCCCGCTCGGCTCGCCGCGACCGGCGGTCGTGCGCCGCCGCGGCCTTCGCGCCCCGGCGGCGGGTGCGCGGGCTGCCGCCGAGGTCAACGAACCCGTCGGCGTCGCGGCCGGGATCATGGCCCGGGTCGATCTGGTCGGCGTCGTCGTAGTCGTACTCGTAGTCCGCGTGGTAGTCGTCGCTCGCGCCGGTGCCGCTACCAGGGGCGTCGTAGCGGATCGGGTCGCCCCAGGCGGCGTCGCCCCCCACCGCGGGCGGGCGGGAGGTCACGCAACCCCCACGGCGAGCGGCAGCGCGCCGACGCTGAAGCCCTGGTCCTGCTCGCCGACGAGACGGACCATTTCGAGGCGGCTGCGCGAGGCCAGGGTCTCGGCCTCACCGCAGGCGTCCGCGAGCGACTCGAGGTCGTCGGCGGAGACGGTGACGAACCCGTGGAACCGGAAGGCGCCGAAGCCCGCGATCAGCTCCTGCTCACGGCGTTCGACCTCGTCGGCCTCGGCCACATCCCGCTGGGTCGTGACCTTGCCGACCTTGTCCCGCATCTGCTGCTCACCGAGGTGCGCCATCCGGCGCCGGTTGACCGCCTTCTCCGCCTTCCTGCCGGGCAGCGGCTCCACGACGAGCGACACCGTGCGCCGGCACGTGGTCTCCATCAGCAGCGGCGCGAGGAAGGCTGCCGGTGAGGGAACCCGGGGCCAGCCGTTGATCCAGTACGTGGTGTGGAAGCCGGAGTCGGTGCGGTAGTGGTCCCAGGCGTTGACCGTCCGGACCGGGCCGGCGATCGCCGGGTCGATGCCGGACGGCAGGCCCTTCAGCCCACCCGCGAGGTCGGTGCTCGCCCCACCCCGCGCATCGATCATCTCGATCGAGTACGGGTCGTAGGTGGTGCGGATGACCGCGGCCAGCGCCCGCGGTGGCAGCCAGCCGACGGTGCTGATCGACGCCCTGGCGAGTGCCGCCTCCATCGTCCGCAGCTCACCGAGCAGGACGGCGCACGCGGCCTGGTCGCCGCCGCCGGCGCGTTGGATCGCCCGGCGGGCGTCCTTCGCCCGGAGCTGGAAGGAAAGGTAGGTCTCGTGCCGCTGCGCCACCGGCCCGGCCGCGTCGATGACCTGCTCGTACGCCTGCGACGCCCACGAGTCGTCGTGATGACCGCGCACCCGCCAGTGCCGCTGGAGCTGGTCGCCCGAGTCCGGCAGCGTCCGCTCCAGCCACTGGATGCGGGACAGCTTGCCGCCACCACCGGTGAGACCGGCCAGCAGTTCGCCCCAGGCATCCACCCGGGCCTGCTGGTCCCCGGACTCAAGCAGCGCGAACTGGCTGCCCTTCACCTGGAGGACAGCGGTGTAGGTCTGCTTCTTCACGTCCTTGACGACAGCCACGTACCGGCTGCCACCGACCGGAACCGACAACATGACCAGGGTCGACAGCGGCCCTGGCAGGACCGTCCTGGTGATCCGGTCGTCGCCGGGACCGAGCCGGAAGAACCCTCCACGGAACACCGTCTCGCCCGTCACCTTCTGCATCGTGAAGCCGAACACGATCGGCACCCACTGGTCGAGGTTACGATCCTCCACCCGGACGAACGCGACGAAGGCGAACCCCGCGGCAAGCAGCAGCCACACGGGCACGAATACCAACGGCGAACGCAGCGCTCCCAGCACACAGAGCATCACGCCGATCAGGAGCGCGAGCTGAGGCCAGCGCATGCCGAGGAGCACACCGCCGCGTTCCAGCGGCCCGAAGCGGTAGCTGCGTTCAGCGGCCATGAGCTGCTCACCCACCCCCGGTACGCGCCGGCGGGGTGACCCGCGGCTGTGGTGACGGCGTCACCGGGGGCCTGCCGGCCGAGGCGCCCGCCGATCCGCTCGGCGCGGACGCGGTACTGCGCCCGCCGCCTGACGTGCCCGGACGGGCCGCGCCGCCGCCACCTGACGTGATCGCCCGCGCTGTCTGGGGCCGCGCGGTGGACGTAGCCCGGACCGAAGCGGTCGCCCGCGTGCCGCTGGACGCCGCCTCGCGGCCGCCGGCCACAGCCGGGGCCGCGCCCGAGCGGGTGACCCTGGCACGAACGCCGCGGACCGCCGCGGTTCCGGCGGTTCCGCCAGCCGCCCCCGCGGCGGCCCGGGCCGGAACTCCGAGCGGGGAGCCGACGCCACCGCGACCCGGGCGAACACTCGGGCGGGCCGTCGGCACACCGGCGCCCGCGATGGCACCGGCGTCGCCGAGCATTCCCCGGTTCCGGGTCTGCAGACGCGAGCCGATCCCACGGAACGTCTCCCGGGACGAGGAACCGAGCAGAGCACCCGCTCCGTGCCCGAACGATGCGGCGCTGCGGCGCCCGGCCGATCCGACCGCGCGCATGAGCTGGACGTCGGCGAACCCGAGCAGGTGCATCAGCATGAACGGCGAGAACACCGCCGCGATCATCACAACGACACCACTGAGAATGCTCAGCGTCTGGTCAACGGCCGATCCACTGGGATCCTGGGCGATGCCCGCCCCGAGGGCAAATATTGCGTAGATCACCGGCTTCGCAAAAATCAGCGCCACCAGCATCTCGGTGGCCCGCTTCATCCAGGCACTCGTCGTCATCGTCGGCTGGCCCGCCAGGTACAGCGGGATGAACACGGCCACGACGATGATCGCGACCTTGCGGATGTAGAGCACCACGAACAGCGCGAACGAGAAGATCGCCACGAGCAGCGACAGCACCAGGTCGAGGGCGAAATTGCCCTGTTCGGGTAGTTGTCGCAGCTGCCCGACCAGGTCGGCGCCCAGCGCCTTGTTGTCGCCGAACGCATCCGCCATGCCGTCCGAGGCGGCGAGGACCATCTGCAGCAGCGTCAGGGCGATGAACGACCCGATGATCGCCGTGCCGGTTGTGGCGAGGGCCCGGACGAACACGTGCGGATCGCCCCGCAGGGCCGCCACGGTGCAGGAACAGAGGAAGAGCCCGGTGACGATCAGCACCGACATGCCGAAGACGATGTTGTAGTTGTCGACGACATATTGCGCGTTCAGGTCGACCGCTGTCTTCTGCGCCGCAAAGCTGAAGACAGACGACGACAGGTCGGCCGCCATGTTACAGAAGGCTTTACCAACCGAACTCAAAAACTCGTCAGCCGCACCACCAGCTAGATCCTGGAGAGGCGATAGAGGGGTCCAGGCGAGGACGATAGTATCGTCTGGTCCGGAGGTCGGTGTGCCAGTCATTCTTTAGGACCTCCAGCCATTATGAAATTCCTGTACTCCCCTGCAGAGCGGCTGCGAAGAAGCGGTCCGTCTGGGCCGTCATCTGCGTTAAGTAGCTTCCAGTCATCTTGATCCCAGCTAAGCTGGCATCGGTCGGATCCCCAGCGGCTTTGTGCTTGTTTATTGGGATCCGTCGAGTCGTACACCCCAAATGAAATTGTGGCCCAGACGAGAATTTTTACCTCAGACTCCGAGCTGGATTCGACCTGATATCCGATGGGTCGAGCATCGAAGTTGACGCTGGGATCCTGAATAGAAGGAACACCTAGCGCCGCGGCGTTAGCACGGTCGACTTCCAGTATTCCATTTGCAAGCATATCTGCTGACGTGGGAATCGAAATTGAGCGAAAGAATTCGTGAATTCTATCGGTTGTCCGGTTAGTGGGCGTGTTGTATGCGGTGAAGTAGTTTCCGCAGGCGCTTATTGCGCCGGCTTCTGTGTGTGGGTAGCCGACGGGCACGCCGAACTGGTTGACCCGGGTGGGTGCTCCGATCGGGCTGTCGCCGGCCGCGGGCGCCGCGGTCGCCTCGCTGCTCGGCGGCACCACCACGGCAGGCGTCCCGGTCGGGGGCGCCTCGGTGGGCACGTCGGAGACGGGCTCCGGGTCGGCCGAGGCCTTGGGACCGTCGTCCGATGAATTCCGTCCCATGAAGAAGCCGAGCGCTCCGGCCCCGATCGCGCTCACCGTGGCTGTCGCGACGATGACGATGATCAGGCGCCTGATCGCCCACTCTGCCAGGCTCACCAACGCCTACTCCCCTCCCGTGCCGGCAGGGTCATCATCGCAATGTCGGGGCCCAGATACCCCCGGAACCGCTTAGAAGCCTGTGGACGGCAGCTCATGGACCACGTCGGGGTCATCGACGACGTCTTCGGCGGGCTGGGGGGCAACAGTCTGGACCACGGCGGGTGGGCGCATGCCGTTCGTATCGTCGGTGCTGTTGGATGCCGAGGCGCCCGTCGCCAGGAAAAAGTTGACGAAGGCAGCGGCGGCGCCCACCAGGAACGCCAGGCCGAAGCCGGCCAGTACGCCGCTCTTACCCACCATCGAGGCGCGGTCGAGGCCCATGCGCTCGCCGAGCGCCCACGCGATTCCGCCGAGGAGCACGGCGGCCACGGCGGCGATCACGGCGTAGGCCGCAAGTCCGTTGACCAGGTCTTTCAAGGCGTTGATGCCGGGCGCCTTCGAGTCGTCCGGGTTGACCTCCACGGCCAGAATGGCCGCTGCCGAGGCCGCGGCTGCATCGACGATCATCGTGGTTCCCTTCCTGCGGGCGGTTGGCCGCCCGGACGATCCGGCCCGGACACCCGCGTGGGTGTGCTTCCGTGCCGCAGGTCGCCAAATGATACGCCCGACACCTCTGCGTGATCAGTATCGGCGTTGCGTGGCAACACCGGAGCGGTGCGTATCGGTCGTTCGAACTGCGGTTGAAAGGAGGGATGTTCTCCGCCGGCCGGTGTCCCGACATCAGCGTTGGCGATGCCGGCGAGCGCGTCGACGGTCTCGGCCGCCAGCCGGAGGTAGGACCTCCTGGTCGCCCACCGCAGCCGCGGGATGCGGACCGGGGTCCCCCTGCTCGGGTCGAGCCGCGGGTCGTACGGGACCCGCACGATGCCGTCGACGTGGCGGGCCAGCCGCGCCGTGGCGGTGCGTGTGCGTGGTGACGGGCGGCCGCGGCGGGGCGACACGACGGCCGCGATCACCGCGGGACCCGTCCGCTCGTGCGGCGGGTGGCCAGGGCCCTGGCCTGACGGGGTGCGCTCCCGCGCGCTCACGCCGACCTCCGCGAGTGAGCCCTGGGGATCGCGCAGGTCAGCGAGGGTGGCCTCGAGGTCGGACGCGGTCGCGAGGGTCACGAGGAGGATCACATCGGCGGCGCGGATCGCTTCCGGGGTCAGCGGTGCGGTCGCGGGGGCGTCCATCAGGATCAGCGGGTACGCGTGACCGAGCGCCCCCAGGGCGGAGCGCAGCATGGCCGGGGTGATCGGCTCGTCGACCGGCACCAGCGCGTTCGTGGTCTCCTCGTCGCCGACCGGGCGGTCGACCGGCAGCACGTCAAGGTCGAAGACGCTGCCGGACCGCCGCGCGCCGACGAGCGAGCGCAGCTCGTCGGGCGTCGCCTTGGCGGTGGAGCGGCGCCGGCGGGCGATGTCCGCAACCGTGGTGGTGCCTCGGCTGCCGACCCGCGCGACCAGGTTGTCGCCCCGCGACTCGTCGATCTCGGCGCTCTCCGACGAGGTGGGCGGCACGAAACCGGGCGTGGCGGCCCCGGGGTAGAGATCGATCGCGAGCACCGGCTCGGCACGCACACCGGCCAGGGTAAGTCCGACGACCCCGGCCAACGTGGTGGTGCCGGAGTAGGGGAACAGGGAGGTCACGGCGATCCGCCACGAGCCCGGCAGGGCCACCGCGGCCCGGTCCGAGAGAGTGATCCGTAGCGGGATCTCCTCCCATGGCTCGAGGTCGTCGAGGTCGGCCCAGGGCTCCTGCCAGGGCCACAGGCCCTGGCCTGGGCCCTGGTCGGTCAGTGCCGGCGCGCGGTCGGCGCCGGTGCCCGGCCTCGGGAGGTGACCGGCGGGAACCAGCTCGGTCGAGGGCCGCGGGAGCACGTCGGACGTCCGCTCGGGTGCCGCGACGCCGTGACCAGCCCAGGCCGCGTCCGTGGACGCGGCCTCGTCGGCGGGCGGCGCTCCGCCTGTTGACGGGCTTCCGGCCGCGGCCGAATCGTCGGTCTCGGTCTCGGTCTCGGTCTCGCCGGCCGCCGCGCCCCGCCGGGTGCGCTCGGCCGGGCCGCTGCCGCTTGCGGGATCGCCGGGCGGGGCCGCCTCGCCCGGCTGGGCGGGCTCCCCGAGGCTGACCGGTTCGCCGGCCTCCTGCCAGGCGTCGACGGCGCCCCACACGGGAGCACCGGTTGACTCGTCGTTCCCGGCATCCGGCGCCGGATGGGGGGCCCAGGGGTCGTAGTAGGACCCGCTGCCCGGCTGGTCGCCGCTCGGCGAGCGGCTTTCCATCGGGAGACCACCGAGCTCCATGGGGAGACCACCAAGCTCCACCGGGGGGCCACCGAGCGACGGATCCACCAGCGGGACGTCGGCCTGCCCGTAGCCCTGAGAGGGCCACGCCGGGGCCGGCGAGCCAGCTGCCTCGCCGGGCGCGAGCGGCTCGGACCGGTCATACGGCCCTTGCGCGTCGGATGGGTGGCGCGGGTCGGGCGCCCCGGGCGCGCCGGTGGTCTCGGGCGAACGGAAGGCATCCGGGGCGTGGAAGGCGTCGGCGGGGTGCAGACCCGTGGGCGCGTCGAACGGCCCTGGCCCCATGCCCGGCGTGGGCTCGCCGAACGAGCCACCGGACGCGGGACCAGCCGGTGGTGAACCCGCCGCCGGGTGGTCCGCCTGTGGCGATCCCGTGGCCGGGGCGGGCCATGCGGTCGATCC
>NZ_UBIZ01000126.1:0-234 GCF_900465275.1 Parafrankia sp. Ea1.12
TGGTCCCGGACGAGTTGTGGGAGCTGGTGGAACCGCTGCTACCCCGGTTCGAGGGTCGCTGGCAGGGTGGTGGGACTGCCCCGATCGAGGATCGGGCGGTGTTCACCGCGGTGGTCTACGTGCTGACGGCGGGGTGCGCCTGGCGGCATCTGCCTGCCGAGTTCGGGGTGTCGGTACCCACGGCGCACCGCCGGTTCCAGACCTGGACCCAGGCGGGGGTCTGGTTCCGGCTGC
>NZ_UBIZ01000735.1:0-375 GCF_900465275.1 Parafrankia sp. Ea1.12
CCGTCGAGGATGCGTGTGCGACGGACGGTGGAATCCGGCGTCGGGGCGACTGCGGGTGGCGGGTCGGGTGGGTGCTGGCGGAGGGAGCGGTGGGGTCGGTGGGTGTTGAAATGCTTCGCGTAGCTGTCGAGGACTGACGTCAGGTGCCGTTCGGAGATGATCAGCGGCCTGTCGGTGCATTCGCGGCGGGCGGTGCCGACCCGGCGTTCCGTGATCGCGTTCGCCTGCGGGGGCTTGTGGGGGTGTGCGTACCACGTCGATGCCGGCTCCGGTGAAGACGGCGTCGAAGGAAGCCGTGAACTTGGTGTCGCGGTCACGGAGGGGGAACTGGAACCGGTGGCCACGTTCGTCGAGGTCCATCAGTAGGTTCCGTGC
>NZ_UBIZ01000171.1:0-270 GCF_900465275.1 Parafrankia sp. Ea1.12
TCCAGGGCGAGCTCCTCAAACTCGGCCACCGGGTGAGCGCATCCACGATCCGCCGGGTCCTGAAGACCCTCAGGTTGCCACCGGCTCCGAAACGGCAGACCGACACGACATGGCGACAGTTCCTGCGCACGCAGGCGTCGACCATGCTGGCCGTGGACTTTTTCCACGTGGACTGCGCGGTGACGCTGCGGCGGCTGTACTGCTTCTTCGTCATAAAGGTCGGCTCCCGCACCGTCCACGTCCTCGGGGTCACCGCCCACCCCGACGACG
>NZ_UBIZ01000276.1:0-242 GCF_900465275.1 Parafrankia sp. Ea1.12
GCACCTGCCCACCGTCCTGACCGCGTACGCCGCCCACTACAACGGACGACGACCCCACCGCGGCCGCAACCTTCAGCCACCACCGTCCGAGCACCCCATCGCCGACCTGACGAAGCGTCAAGCGCCAGCCCGTCCTCGGCGGCCTGATCAACGAATACGAACGAGCCGCCTAAAACCCCAGGTCAAGGCCGGTATCCGAGTTCTGGCACCCCACACGCGGCCGGGTGGACGGAGCTGCCTGA
>NZ_UBIZ01000737.1:0-394 GCF_900465275.1 Parafrankia sp. Ea1.12
CTACGCCGACTCCGTCCTGGCCGACGGCTCACCGACCGGAACCGCCGAAGCCGCACTCGACCTCGCCGCCGGCCTCTACCTACCCGCCACCACCCATCACCGACGAACTAACGGCGACGACCACTAGAAGACCGCCGACGTCGTGGAACGGCCGCCGTTGACGCCGATGATCTGGCCGGCCGGCGCTGTTGCATTGGGAGGATCAGCCCACCCCGCCAAAAGAAGCATAGCGGCGGAACCACCGAGTTCCAGGAAATCGGAACTTATCCGGCTTTTCCCAGTTGGCCGGAATCTGTAGTCAGCTGATCACGCCGCCTGCGGCGGGGTGGTTGACGGTGTGTAGCCAGGTGGGGCGGGTCGCGCGGGAGGCGAAGTAGCGGGCGCGGAGCTAATG
>NZ_UBIZ01000303.1:0-12251 GCF_900465275.1 Parafrankia sp. Ea1.12
GGGCCGCTACGGTCGGGACATGCCCGACTCACCCGATCCCGGCCCGGCTCCCGCGACCGGCGACGACGCCGCGCCGGTCCGTCCGAGCCAGGCCGGCAGTCCGGCAGAGGCCGGCCCCGCCGGCAGCACCGGCCCCGCTCCCGGGCCCGTTTCCGCTCCCGGGCCCGCTTTCGGCGTCGGCAAGGCGAAGAGCGCCGGCCCGCGCCACGACCCATCCGCGCCGATCACCGACGCCGACCGGCAGGCGACCGCCGACCACCTGCGCGCGGCCTGCGGCGACGGGCGGCTGACCCTGGACGAGTTCAGCGAGCGGGTCGGGAGCGCCTGGGCCGCCCAGACCGCGGAGGAGCTGGCGCAGGCCGGGGCCGGCATCGTCCCGCCGCGGGTCGGCATCCAGCGCTCGTCGTCGACGATCGTCAACATTCTCGGCGACGGACGGCGGCTCGGCCGTTGGCGGATGCCCCGGCGGACGGTGATAGTCAACCTGCTCGGCGACTGGACGCTGGATCTGCGTGGTGCGCTGATGGACGAGGATGCCGTGACCGACGGCGTGCTCGACATTCTCTATATCTCGCTGATCGGCGATCTCACCATCAGCGTCCCGGACGGGATGGAGGTCGACATGAGCGGCCTGGTCGTGCTCGGCGACCGGCACCTGGAGCTGGCCATGGTCTCGGAACGCCCGGGAACCCCCCGGCTGCGGTTGCGGCTGGCCGGCCTGATCGGCGACGTCCGGGTGAGCAGCGGGTCGCTGACCGGGCGGTGACCCGCGATCCCGAGAGACGCGATCACGACATAGCGGGCACGATGGCGCCACGCCGCTCGTACGGCACTATTTCCGCCGGGGCGAGGGTGGGCGTTGGTATTCTCGATCATGCGCATCGGAGCTGCCCCGGCGGAGTCGGAATGCGGGACCGCCACGGCGACTTCCTAGTGCCAGGGTGTCACCGCGGACCGCCGCGGACCAGATCGGTGAGGGAGGGCACGACCGATGCTTGACCCCAGAGAGCTCTACGAGATCAGGAGCGACCTGGACGACCTCGGCCGCCCGGTACTGATCGAGGCGATGACCGGGGTCGTCGACGCGGGTGGCGCTGTCGGGCTCGCCAGCGAGCACCTGACGACGGCGCTGCAGCACGAGCGGATCGTCACCTTCGACGTCGACCAGCTCATGGACTACCGCTCCCGGCGCCCGCCCATGGTCTTCTACGAGGACCACTGGGAAAGCTACGACGATCCCGTCCTGGCCATCGAGCTGCTCCACGACGAGGCCGGCACGCCCTTCCTGCTGCTCTGCGGCCCCGAGCCGGACCTGCACTGGAAGCGCTTCACCAAGGCCGTCCAGGCGGTCATGGCGGAGCTGGGCGTCCGCATGTCGGTCGGGCTGAACGCGATCCCCATGGCCGTGCCGCACACCCGTCCGTGCGGGGTCACCGCGCACGCGACACGCAAGGAACTGCTCGTCGGGTACGAGCCGTGGGTCCGGCGGCTGTCGGTACCCGGCAGCGCCGGGCACCTGCTCGAGTACGAGATCGGCCGGTCCGGGGCGGATGCGATGGGCTTCGCCGCGCACGTCCCGCACTACCTCGCGCAGGCCACCTATCCGGCCGCGACCGAGGCGCTGCTCAGCTCCGTCTCGAAGTCCACGGGGCTGCTCCTGCCGCTGGACGGGCTGCGTTCCGCCGCGTTGGAGGTGCGGGGCGAGGTCGACAGCCAGATCGCGCGCGGCGGCGAGGCCGCCGACGTGGTCAAAGCGATCGAGGAGCAGTACGACGCGTTCCACCGCGGCCGCGAGGGCGAGCACCTGCCGGTGGTCGACGACTCCGAACCGCTGCCGACCGGCGAGGAGCTCGGCGCGGCGCTGGAGCGCTTCCTCGCCGAACAGAGCGAACCGGGCGGGCCGCAGCCGACCTGAGCCGCCGGCTGGCGGGGCCGGGCCGCCCGGCCCGGGCGGGCTTGGCGGGTGTCACCGGTGTTCGGCGGCCTGGCCCGGGCTGGCGACTCCGCCCCGGCGCCGGGCCAGCTCGTCCACGACCAGCAGGTCGTGGCGGAACCGGCCGGTGCGGTAGGCCGCCCGGCCGACCCGCTGGGCGATCACGGGCGCCGTGACGAGCTGCAGCAGCGCGACGAGCAGCAGCCCGGCGGCGTGGCGGGGCGCGAGCTGGACGGCGCTGCCCAGCAGGATCGACACCAGGCCGACCGTCTGGGGCTTGGTGGCCGCCTGCAGCCTGGAGGGGACGTCCGGGAACCGCAGCAGGCCCCAGGCGCCGAGCAGGCAGAACAGCGCGCCGGTCAGCAGCAGCACCGCGGAGATCACCTGGCGGGCCATCAGCGGGTTGTCCCACGCCGCTCGACCAGTCGGGCCGCGGTCAGCGACCCGAGGAAGCCGAGCAGCGCGACGACCGCGACGAGCGCGATGTTCCAGCCCTCGTTGCGCATCCCGATCTCGACCGTGACACCCGCGACGATGAGGATCACCAGAACGTCGAGGGCGACGATGCGGTCCAGGTTGGTGGGCCCGGCCAGCGCCCTGGCCAGGGTGAGCAGCCCGGCCACGGCGAGCAGGACGAACGTGATCGTGTAGACGGTGGTCATCACCGTGCCTCCCGGTCGGGTACCTCGGCGTCATCTGTGCCGGCGCGCGCGCCGCGACGGCGACGGCCGGGCGCGGGGACGTCCGCTGCGGCGCCGAAGGCGGCCAGCACCCGGCGCTGCAGGCCGAGCACGGTCGCGCGGGTACGGTCGGCCGCCTGCTCGTCGCCGGCGGCGAGCGCGTAGACGTACAGCTCACCGGCCTCGTGGTCGATCTCCAGCACGAACGCGCCGGGCGCGAGCGAGACGGCGTTCGCGGTCAGCGTCGACACCACCTCCGACGTCGCGCCCAGGGGCACGGCGACGATCGCCGAGCGCGTCCGCGGGCCGTACCGGACCATCTGCCAGGCCACCGCCACCGCGGACGGGACGAGGTCGGCGACGAGGTGGCCGAGCAGGGCGAGCGCCGGCAGCGGCCGGAACCGTGCCCCCGGGGCGACCGGGCGGAGCGGGAAGGCGGCGAGCACCACGGCCGCCACGAGCAGCCCGCTGAGCGCGGCCAGCGGGGTGGGCCTGCCCCACAGCAGCATCCACACCGCCCACAGCCACAGCAACCGGCCGGGCCGACGGAACACGCGGGCGGCCGGCTCGGGCCCGGCGCTCCGGCGGCTCATCGGCCGGCCCCTGCCGGAACGGCCCGCGGGAGCCCCACCGGGACGGCGCCCGGAAGCACGGACTCCACGTAGCCCGACGGCTCGAGCAGATCGTCCGCGGCCCGCTGGCTCAGCGCGGCCAGCGGGCCGGCGAACACCGCGGCGGCCAGCCCGACGGCGACGATCCCACCGGTCGCCAGGATCATCGGGCGGTTCACCCGCTCCGTCCCGACCACCAGGTCGTCCGCGGGCTCCGGGTCGGGCACGCTCGCCCGGCGCGATCCCCAGAAGGCCAGCGTCCACACCCGGGCCATCGCGTAGAGCGTCAGCAGGCTGGTGACCAGGCCGGCGGCGACCGCGGCGTAAACCGGCCAGGTGCCGACCCCGGACCCGGCCTCGAGCAGGGTCAGCTTCGCGACGAAGCCGGAGAACGGGGGGATGCCCGCGAGGCTGAGCCCCGGCAGCGCGAAGAGCACCGCCGTCGCCGGCACGGCGGCCGCCAGCCCGCCCATGCGCCGCGGCACCGACGTCCCGGCGTACCGGGTGATCAGTCCGCTGGCCAGGAACAGCGCGGCCTGCGCCACGATGTGGTGCACCATATAGATGATCACACCGGTGAGGCCGATCACGGTGAACAGCGACAGGCCGAACAGCATGTAGCCGATGTGGCTCACCAGCAGGTACGACAGCATCCGGTTCAGGTTGTCCTGGGCGAGCGCGCCGAGGGCGCCGACGAGCAGCGTGACCACCGCGGCGACCAGCAGCAGCACCCACACCCCGTCGTGCGCGAACACCAGGGTGTGCGTCCGCAGCAGCGCGTACACGCCGACCTTGGTCAGCAGGGCGGCGAGGACGGCCGTGACCGGCGCCGGTGCCGTCGGGTAGCTGTCCGGCAGCCAGAAGTGCAGCGGGACGGCCGCCGCCTTGATACCGAAGACGACCAGGGCCAGCAGGCCGAGCGCCCCGGCCAGGCCCTCCGGCAGCTCGCCGACCCGCCCCGACAGGTCGGCGAGGTTCATCGTCCCGGTCGCCGCGTAGACCAGCGCCAGCATCGTGAGGAACAGCAGGGACGACGTCATGCTGACGATCACGTAGGTCATGCCGGCACGGATGCGCCCCGGGGTGGTGTCGAGCGTGATCAGCACGTAGGACGAGACCAGCATGACCTCGAACGCGACGAACAGGTTGAACAGGTCGCCGGTGAGGTACGCGAGCGCCACACCGGCGACCAGGACCAGGTACACCGACTGGAAGATCGAGCTGTTGCCGCGCCGGGTGTCCTCCGTGACGCCCTGGCCGATCGCGTAGGCGAGCACCGCGAAGGTGACGACGGCCGAGGTGAGCAGCAGCAGGCCGGAGAGCCGGTCCGCGACCAGCGTGATGCCGATCGGCGCCGGCCATCCGCCCAGGTTCGCGACCAGCGGACCGTCGGTGTCGGCGATCACGACGATCGCCACCGCGTCGGCGACGACGCCCGCGACCACCAGGAGCGCGAGGATCCGCTGCGCCCGCACCCGGCCGCGCAGGACGAGCACGGCGCCGGCGGCGAGCAGGGGCACCACGACCGGGAGAACCGCCAGGACGCTCATGGGCGCCGTCCGTAGGCGTCGCACCGCTCGAGCAGGCCGGGCACGGCGAGCTCACCCGGTTCGCGCGGCGGCTCCCGGTCCTCCCGGTCGGACTGTTCGGCCCCGTCGGCCGGTCCCCCGCCGAGTTGTCCCGCTCCGTCGTCCCCGTCGGGCTGTCCCGCTGTCCCGGGCGGTCCCGCCTGCCCGGGATGTGCTGATCCGCCGGACTCCAGGCGGCTGATGCGGGCGTCCTCGATGTCGTCGCGCACCTCGTCGTCCCCGAGCAGGGTCCACGCCCGGTACGCGAGCGCGAGCAGGAAGGTCGTCAGCGCGAAGGTGATGACGATCGAGGTCAGCGCCATGCCCTGCGGGAGCGGGTCCGACATGTCCTCGGGCCGGGCCGAGCCGACCATGGGCGGCTGGCCGCTCTCCCCGCCGACGAGCAGCAGGAGCAGGTTCGTGCCGTGCCCGAGCAGGACGAGCCCGATGAGCACGCGCATGAGCGAGCGTTGCAGGAGGAGGTAGGTCCCGGCCGTGTAGAGGCCGCCGACCACCAGGGCCGAGGTCAGGTTCACCGGGCTCATGCGATCTCGTCCACGCGCTCGCGGCCCGCCTCGATCTCGGCGTCGGCCTCCTTGTCGACGGCGGTGCCGAGCGTGCGCAGCAGCTCGAGCACCACGCCGATGATCAGCAGGTAGACCCCGACGTCGAAGAACAGGCTCGTCACCAGCTCGACGTGACCCAGGACCGGCAGATCACCCTTGAACACATAGCTCTCCAGGACGGGATCGCCGAGCAGCGCGGGCGCGAGCCCCGCGGCCGCCGCGGTCACCAGCCCGGTGCCGATCACCGCGGTCGGCACCACCGGGACGGCCGCGCCCACCCGGCGGCGCCGTCCCGCCACATAACGCAGGACGAACGCCAGGCCGGCGACGAGCCCGCCGGAGAAGCCGCCCCCCGTCCTGGTGTGGCCGGCGAAGAGCAGGTACAGCGAGAACACGAGCACCACCGGGAACACCGCCCGGGTCGTGACCTCCAGCAGGACCGACCGTGCCCGCACCGGCTCCTCGGCCCGTCGGTCCGCCGGGCCGAGCAGCTGGTCGATCGTGCGCCCCTGCGGGGTGCGGACGAGCAGCAGCAGCGAGGCCACACCGAGCGCGGCCACCGCGAGCACCGCGATCTCGCCGAGGGTGTCGAACGCCCGGAAGTCGACCAGGATGGCGTTCACCACGTTCGTCGCCCCGGTCTCGCCGGGCGAGCGTGCGATGAACTCCCGGCTCGGCTGCGCCATCCCGGCGCGCGAGCCGCTGGTCACGATCGCGAACCCGGCCACGAAAACCCCGACGGCGACGGCGACGGCGATCCGCGGCAACCGCAGCGGCGACGAACGGTCGGCCGTCGAGAACCGGACCGGCATCCGCCGCAGCACGAAGACGAAAACGATCAGCGACAGGGTCTCGACGAGGAACTGGGCCAGCGCGAGGTCGGGCGCGCCGTCGACGACGAACAGCGCGCCGATCCCGTATCCGACCGCGCCGAGCAGCAGCGTCGCGGTGAGCCTGCTGCGGGCGCGGACGACCGCCAGCGAGGCGAGCAGGATGCCCACCGCGAGCGGGAGCTGGATGCGGTAGTCCCACCAGGGCAGGTCGTCGGGCCAGGAGGCCCCGGTGACCAGCGCGGTGCCCGGCACCGCGAGCACCGTGAGCAGGATGACGCCGAGGTACGCCGGCAGCGAGCCGGTCTGCAGCCGGCCGGTGACCGCGACCGCCGACCAGTCCAGCGCCCGCACGGCGCGCTCGTAGCCGCGCTGCGCGTCCAGGAGATCGGGCAGGCGCGGCGACAGCCACCGCGGCCGCCCTGGCATCGCCGTCGCCGGTGTCATCGGCGCTGTCGCCCGCGCCGCCACGGCGAAGACCAGTACGCCCCCGGCGACCGCGACGGCGGACAGCGCGATCGGCCAGCCCGGCCCGTGCCAGAGCGCGAGGTGGTAGCGGGCGGCCCCGGCGGGGAAGGCGTCGGCGTAGGCGGCGACGAGGCGGTCGACGCCCCGGTGCGCGATCCCCAGGCCGAGCCCGGCGAGCGCCAGCACCACCACCGGCGCCACGAACACCGCCGCCGGACGGGCGACCGCGCTCGGCGGCGCGCCCGGCCACGAGCCGAACGCGCCCCACAGGAACCGCAGCGCGTACCCGGTGGTCAGGCAGGAGCCCACCACGAACACGGCGAGCAGCGCCAGCTCGCCGGCCCCGCCGTGGACGAGCGCCTCGAAGGCGGCCTCCTTACCCAGATAGCCCAGGAAGGGCGGCAGCCCGACCATCGAGGCGGCGGCGAGGACCGCTCCCCCGCACACCACCGGGACGCTCCGCCACAGGCCGGACAGGTCCCGCAGGTCACGGGTCCCGGCCTGGTGGTCGACGATGCCGACGACCATGAACAGCGCGGCCTTGAACAGCCCGTGCGCGAGGATCAGCGTGGCACCGGCCAGCGCCGCGGTGCGCGACCCGAACCCGACCAGCGCGGTGAGGAACCCGAGCTGGCTGACGGTACCGAAGGCGAGCAGCCGTTTGAGGTCGGTCTGCACCAGCGCGCGCAGGCCGCCGAGCAGCATCGTCGCCGCGCCGAGGGCCACCGCCGGTACCTGCCAGCCCACCACGCCGGCGAAGGCCGGGGTCAGCGTCGCCACGAGGAACACCCCGGCCTTCACCATCGCCGCGGCGTGCAGGTACGCGCTGACCGGGGTGGGCGCGACCATCGCGGCCGGCAGCCAGGAGTGGAACGGGATCTGGGCCGACTTCGTCAGCGCGCCCAGCAGGACGAGCACCAGCGCCGCGGTGACCACCGCGCCGGACGGCGGCGCCGCCACGATCCGCGAGATCCGGTAGGTGCCCGCCGCCTGCCCCAGCAGGACGAAGCCGAACAGCATCGCCAGGCCCCCGACGCTGGTGATCAGCAACGCCTGGACGGCGGACCGCCGGCCGGGGGCGCTCACGCCGTCCTGCCCGATCAGCAGGAAGGAGAAGACGGTGGTGAGCTCCCAGAAGAGGTAGAGCGTGAACAGGTCGTCGGCCAGGACCAGCCCCAGCATCGCGCCCGCGAACGCGAGCAGCGCGGCGCTCGCCCGGCCCGGCCCCGCCGAGCCCGGCACGGGCACGCCGCCGTCGGCCGCGTGCGGCGCGTGGTAGGCGAACGAGTAGACCAGCACCGCCGCGCCGACGCCGGTGACGAGCAGCGCCATCAGCAGTGCCAGCGGGGCGAGCCGGAACACGATCTCCAGCTCGACGGTCGGCGCCCAGGTGAGAGTCTCGACCAGCAGGTCACCGGCGGGGGCGCCGTGCCCTCCGACGGCGGCCGTCGTGGCCGTCGTGGCAGCCACACCAGCCGCGGCTGGTGTGGCCAGCGCGGACGGCGCGGCCGTGGCCGCGTCGAGTACGGCCGGTATCCGGACCACCAGCCAGCCGAACGTGGCTGCCGGCGCGGCGGCCGCGAGCAGGAAGGCCGTGCGGCCCAGCCGGCCGGTCAGCGCGGGCAGGGCCGCGGCGAGAACAAGGTGGGCGACTACGGCGGCGAACACGCGGCACTCCGCTCGCGCCCGCTCCCTGAGAGTCCCGTCGGTCTGGCCATCCGGTCCGCACCCCCTGCTCGTGTCGAGTTGTCACGTCGCGCCTGCTGCCTGCTGCCCTGCCGCGTGTCGCTCGCCACCCGACCGCGACCGCCCGCCCGACTGTCGCCTCGCGCCGCCCGGCAACACGGCACGAGCCGGCGGCACCGCACGAGCCGGGCGTGTGCCTGAGCACGGGTCCCGCGCCGGTGGGCGCGCCGCGCGCCGACGGCCGTCCCGGGCCGCCGCGGGGGCGGCCGCACCCGCCGGATGGGCAGGCCGACGGCGGCTCCAGGGACGATCACAGCGGTCTCTGCGCGACCGCCGCTCCCACCGCCGGTGCCCCGCCGCGGCGACCGTGCCCTGGCCACCAGGCGGCCGGCGCGAACGGGAGAGCCGCGCCACAATTCTCACGCAGCGTCACGAATGGCGGGCCCAGGCTGGTGTACCGAAAGCACCCCGACCGCATTCACCCACTCTGTCAGACCGTACATGGTTCAACGCACCCAAGCCCCAAGTGACAGTGCGTAGCGAAGCTGGGGCCGCCGGCCGGGACATCCGAGGCGGCCCGCCACGCGCCGACGGCCGCCCCGAACCGCTGCCGAGCCTCCGACCAGCGGATTCGTCTCCGCGAGCCATTCCCAATTCGGAATGCCGGCCCCGCTGGCACGATCCGGACCTGACCTCGAAAGGTTGGTATCTAGCCCTCTCGTGCCATGTATTGTGATTTCCGTTCGTTCGGGGTAGCCGGGTGACATACGACGGCGCCACCGCTCCGCGATAGCACTTTCTGGCTTGATCCATCCGACATCCGGAGTCGCCGGCATGACTGCCACCGCGATCGCAACCGCCAGGCCCCCGGCGAGACCCCGCAGGCAGCGGCGGGTCGCCCGTCAGATTCTGTTAACCGCGCACGTCCTGGTGAGCGTCGGGTGGAACGGCGTCGCACTGGGCCAGCTCGCGCTCGCCATCACCGCGTCCCTCGACAGCGACATCCGGCATCCGGCCTATGAGCTCATGCACGTGTTCGACCGGGCTCTCAACATTCCGCTGGCGCTGCTGACCCTCGCGACGGGGATCGCGATCTCGCTGCGCACCCGCTGGGGTCTGCTGCACCACTGGTGGGTCGTGACCAAACTGGCGATCACGGTGGTCGCCGTCCTCTTCGCGGCCGCCTTCATGCGCACCATGATCGTGCGCGCGGGCCATGCCACAGCGGACGGAAACGTCGACTACACCGCGCCCACGGCCGCGATCATCACGGGTGCCTGCCTGATGAACGCGATGTTCATCACCGCCACGTTCCTTTCGACACTCAAGCCCTGGGGGCGCACGCGTCGGGGCGTGCGGGCCAGCCGGCACCCGGCCGCGCGCACCCCGGCGAACGTCGCGAACGGGACACCCACACCGCCCACCACCAGGTCATTCATCTCTCCTGCCATGGCCGGTGCGGCGGTGACGGGAACAGAACCCTCCACGGTTTCCGCAGCGCCGCCGGGAAATGCCGATCCGGTCACGGCGGCCGCGCACGACCATGCCGACCGCGGCGGCGGCGTTGTCACCGGAAACCGCCCGGGGCCGGCCTCCGATTAGGTTACGGCGCAAAAAGGGTTCAGCTTCTCCGACGGCCTGGAAAAGGCACGATCGGCACCGCTACCGGGCACCGCCACCGGCGCCGTCTCGGAACAGCACGACCGAAAGCACCGCGAACAGGACCGCGAGCGCGCATCCCGCCGCGGCGACGGCGTGCAGGCCGGCGGTGAACGCGTCGCGGGCCGGTTCCAGCACGGCGGTCCCGCCATCCGGGAGTGAGCCCGCCACCCGCGCTGCGCCGGCGAGGCCGTCACGGGCGGCATCGGCCACCACGGCCGACGGACCAGTCTGGCCAGCCGGCGCCGGCTGGCCCGCGCCCCCGGCCGGGCTCCCGACGTCGATCGCCGCGGTGAGGCGGTGCCGATAAACTGCCGTGCCCAGGCTGCCGAGCAGCGCCACCCCGAGGGCCACGCCCAGCTCGCTGCCCGTCTCCGACAGCGATGCCGCCGACCCGGCCCGCGCGGGCGGCGCTGATCCGACCACCAGATCGGTGCCGAGCACGCCCAGCGGTCCGACACCCAGGAAGACCAGGACGAACCCGAACCCCAGCAGGATCAGCCCGCCATCGCCGGCCCGGGTGAGGATCGCGAGGCCGACGGCGCTCACCCCCAGCCCGGCGGCGACCACCCGCCCCGCGCCGATCCACCGCGCCGCCACCGGGGCGGCCAGGCTCGTGCCGATGACGGCCAGCGTCGCCGGCGCCAGCCACAGGCCGGCCCGCAGCGGGGTGAGTCCCGCGACCAGCTGCAGGTACTGCGTCACGAACAGGTTGATCCCGCCCATGACGAACGCGCCGAACAGGATGAGCCCGAGCGCGGCCGTGAACGACCGGTTCGCGAACAGGCCGACGTCCACGAACGGGTCGGCCCGGCCGCGCTGGCGGCGGATGAACAGCCAGCCGACCAGCAGCCCGACCGCGACCGACCCGCCGGCACCCGGGCCCGGACCGCCCGCCGCCGTCTCCTTGAGCCCGTTGACGACCGCGAGGACGGCGAGCAGCGACATCGTCGCGCTGACCAGGTCGAGGCGGCCCTCCCCCGGGTGCCGGTACTCGGGCAGCAGCACGGGCGCCGTCACGACCAGCAGCGCCATGACCGGTACGCCGAGCAGGAACACCGAACCCCACCAGAAGTACTCCAGCAGCAGGCCGCCGAGCACCGGGCCGGCCGCCATCCCGGCGAGGAAGCAGCTCATCCAGACGGCGACCGCGGTGGACCGCTGCCGTTCGTCGGTGAACATGTTGCTGATCAGCGCGAGGGTGGACGGCATGAGCGTGGCACCGGCGATCCCGAGCAGGGCCCGCGCGGCGATCAGCATCGTCGGGCTCGTCGCCCAGGCCGCCAGCACGGACGTCAGCGCGAACGCGACCGCGCCGGCGAGCAGGAGGCGGCGCCGGCCCACGCGGTCGCCGAGGGTTCCCATGGTCACCAGGAAGCCGGCGATCAGGAAGCCGTAGCTGTCGGTGATCCACAGCAGCTGCGTGGCGCTGGGCCGCAGGTCCTCGGTGAGGCCGGGCAGCGCGAGGTAGAGAACGCTCAGGTCCAGCGACAGCAGCAGCGTGGGCAGCGCGAGGACGGCCAGCCCGGTCCACTCCCGCCGGCCGGCCCGTCCCGCCGGCACCGCGTGGGCGTGGGCGTCGGGGTCAGCGGGCACGCCGGTCATCCTCCCCGGGCACGGGCCTCGCGCTCACCTCGATCCCGCCGTGCGTGTCCGCGCGTCCCGCCGGGCGGATCCGCCCCGCGCCGAGCGGGTCCGCGCGCGCCGAGCGGGTCGTGATGCGCGCCGCACCCCTGTCGGAAACTCGCCAGCTTCGCTACGTGTCCAGTTGGCGACGTGGAGTATGCACACTGGCAGGATCCCGCCAGCGCCACCGGCCGTCCGGTCACCCGCGCCCGCGCCCCGGAGGAGGACCGACGCACTGTGCGAGCACGGAAGAGTACGACGACCCCGTCAACCGGCCCGGTCGGCGCGTTCGGGCGCGATCTTCGCGCGGTGCGGCGCGGGGCGGGAAATCCCTCGTACCGGACCCTGGCGCGACGCAGCGGAATGCCGGCGGAGATCCTGGCCGGCGCCGCCAGCGGCGGGTCGCTGCCGGCGCTGGACGTCCTGTGTGCCTTCGTGTCCGCCTGCGGTGGGGACGTCGGCTCCTGGGTGGCGCGGTGGCACGAGCTCGCGGCGATCCTGGAGGCGGAGCGCGAGACCCGGATAGCCCCGCCCGGGGCGGACGTCCCGTCGCAGCCGCCGCCGGTCGGGCCGTGGCCGCCGCGCACCAGCGGCGCGCCGCCCGGATCACGCCCACCCCACGCG
>NZ_UBIZ01000176.1:0-12608 GCF_900465275.1 Parafrankia sp. Ea1.12
CTCCGGCCGGGCCGGACGGCCGAGGCGCTCAGCCGCGCCACCGGCCGCGAGATTCGCTACGTGCACGTCCCGGTCGACGCCGTCCGGACCCAGAGTGCGGACGGCGCGGACGTGGCGGGCTTCCTGAACGGTCACGGCGGGTACGGCGTCGACATCGCCGCCGCCCGCGCACTGCATCCGGGGCTGATGAACTTCGAGACCTGGCTGTCCGGTCAGGGCCGGGACAAGCTCGCCAAGTTGTTCGCGGGTGGGAACCGACCCGGCTGAGCGCCGACTCTCTCCGGCGCTTGACCTTCACGTGGGCGTCAGGGTTCAGCGTCCGGCGGCATGACCGGCCTTTCGCGTCCTGGCAGTCCGTCAGACAGCCCCACAGGCAACCCCGGAAGCAACCCCGGAGGCAGCCCCGCAAGCCTCGCCGGGGGCGGCAGTGGCTGGCAGGTGCACCTCGCCTTCGACAACACCGGCGGCGCGCGGCTCGAGGCGGCGATCGAGGTGATGAATCCGCACGGCCGGATCGCGCTGTGCGGGGCTCTGCCGGCGAAGAACGGTGGCACAGCGCAGAACGGCGGCACCGGCGCGGCCGGGGCCGTCGAACCTGACCCTGGCCATCGGTAAGCGGCTCACGATGCGGGGTTTCCTCACGAGTGATTATCTCGACCGCACGAAGCAGGCCCACACCGAAGTCGCCGGATGGCTCCGTGACGGCAGCCTGACCCTTGACCAGACGATTGTCGACGGGCTGGAGAACGCCCCACAGGCCTTCATCGCTTCAGGCACGGCCGGTGGAGGTATGTCCGGTGGAGGGGCGCCCGACGGGCTGGTCGAGGACCGCGGCGACCTGACCTCGCCGCGAAGGACACTGCAGGTCGCGGCCTCGGCATTCGTGGTGCGGGAGGCGCCGGGCAAGCCGTCCACGCCTTGACTTGCGTAGTGAGTATGTGCTTACTTTTGACTTGGCGTCGCGGCCCCACAGAGGTGAGTTCCGGCGGGAGGAGGATCGCCGAGCGCGCGGCCGAGTTCCTCCGCCTGGTGCGGGCGAGGTCCGCACCATCCTGTCCGTTCCGGTGTCCAGTTTTCGCGCGCCGCGAGGCGTGGGTGGGCGACGTACTGAGTGGGGAGCCTTCTCGTGAGTATCCAGCAACCCGAAACTCGTCCGGATCTCGGTTACCCGCTGATCGACGCCGACAATCACTACTATGAGCCGTACGACTGTTTTACCCGCCTGATCGAACCGGCCTTCGCTGACCGCGCCATCAACGTGCGGGTCGACGCCAGGGGCCGCGGCAAGCTCTACTTCGGCGACCGGCAGTTCCGTTTCATGCGGGTGATCCAGACCGACTACATCGGCGCGCCGGGATCGCTGCGCCAGATGCTGGACGACCCCGACAGCAAGGACGGCTTCGTCCACCGCGAGATCATCCGCGGCTGGGACCACCCCGACATGATGCAGCGCGACGCGCGCATAGCGAAGATGGACGAGCAGGGCGTCCAGGCGGGCCTGATGCTCGGCACGGCGATGCTGCAGGCCGAGAACGAGCTGCACGACGACGTCCCCGCGCTCTACGCGAACATCCGCGCCTACAACCGCTGGCTGGACGAGGAGTGGGGCTTCAACCGGGACGACCGGATCATCACCGCGCCGATGATCTCCCTGGTGGACGCCGAGCTGGCCACCGCCGAGATCGAGCGGGTCATCGCCGCCGGCGCCCGCGCCGTCGTCATGAAGCCCGGTCCGCTGTGGGGCCGATCCCCGGCCGACCCCGTGTACGACGGGTTCTGGTCGCGGTTGCAGGAGGCGGACGTCAAGCTCGTCTTCCACAGCACCGACCCGCGCTACCTGGCCACGCTCGGCGTGCAGTTCGGCGAGTCGCCGACGCCGCCCCTGCAGGGCCAGACGCCGTTCCAGTGGTACCTCGTCTCCGGCAGGCCGGTCGCCGACACACTCGCGTCCTACGTCCTGAACAACCTGTTCGGACGGTTCCCGCGGCTGACCGTCGTCGCGCTCGAGTGTGGCGTCAACTGGGTCGTCCCGCTGCTGCACGACGTCGACCACGCCGCGCACATGGGCCGTAAGGGGCACTGGCCGGGCGGTGAGGTGGTCGGCCGGCCGAGCGAGATCCTCCTGGAGCACCTCTACGTCTCGCCGTTCTACGAGGAGGACGTGGTCGGCCTGGTCAGGGCGATCGGCCCGGAGCGTGTGCTCTTCGGGTCCGACTACCCGCACCCGGAGGGGGTCCTGTGGCCGGTGGAGTTCGCGGCCAAGCTGGACGGCCTCGACGAGCGTTCGGTGCGCATGATCATGCGCGGTAACGCCGCGCGCCTGCTCGGCATCGAGGACTGATCCCGGCCGGCGCGAAACCCGGCCGGCGCGAAACCCGGCCGGCGCGAAACCCGGCCGGGGTGCAGTCCGGCCGGTACACAGTCCGTCTGGCATGCAGTCCGTCCGGGGTGCAGTCCGTCCGGGGTGCAACCCGTCCGGAATGAGAAGGGAGCGAGCGGAAACGGTGACCGAAGCTGTCAACCGGCCGGCCGGCATGCCCGACCCTGTCGTGGCCCCGGTCAACGAGGGGATGTGGCGGGCGGCCGCGGCCGGGCGCCTCGACGTCCAGCGGTGTGCGTCCTGCGGCGCGCACCGCTACCCGCCCACCGACGGCTGCTACCGCTGCAGCTCACCGGAGTGGGAGTGGTCGACGGTGCCCGGCACCGGCACCGTGTACTCCTACATCTGGGTGCCCGACCGGACGCGGGCGGCCGAGCCGCGACCGGCCGTCTACAACGTCGCCGTCGTCACGCTGGACGGCACCGAGGGAGATCCCGTGCGGATCCTCAGCAACGTCGTCGACGCCTGGACCCAGGACGACCTCCAGGTCGGGCAGCGGGTCGGGCTCGCGCCGGTGACCTTCGGCGACGGCCTGGCCCTGCCCTGCTTCCGGACGCTGGCATGAGCGGCGGGTTCATCCGGGACGCCGCGTGCATCGTCGGGATCGGTCACTCACAGTACGGAACCCGCGGCTCGCTGGCGGCGCTCGGCCTGACCCGCATCGCCTTCGACGCCGTCCACGACGCCTGCGCCGACGCCGGGCTCGACGTCAGGGACATCGACGGGTTCGCCGGCTACTGCGACGACCCGACCCTGCCCGCCGACCTGGCCGTAGCGCTCGGCACCCGGGAGCTGCGGTACGCCGGCATGACCTGGGGCGGTCGCGGCTCGGGGCTGCCCGGCGCGGTGGCGGGCGCCTACGCCGCGGTCGCCACCGGACTGGCCGACCACGTCGTGGTCGTGCGCTCGATCATCCAGCAGGCGCGGCTGGGGCAGTCGGTGGCCGCCGGTGTGCAGCCGGGGCAGGCGATTGGGCTGTCGGCGTCCTACACCTCGCCGTTCGGCATGGCGCTGCCGGCCGCGATCTACGCGATGAAGGCCCGCCGGCACATGACGCTGCACGGCACGACGACCGAGCAGTTCGCGCAGGTCGCCATCAACGCCCGGCGCAACGCGGCGAACAACCCCGACGCGCGTTTCCGCACGGAGATCACCGTCGAGGATCACCACGCCTCCCGGCTGATCTGTGACCCGCTGCGGCTGCTGGACTGCTGCATGGAGTCCGACGGCGCCGCCGCCGTGATCGTCACGACGCCCGAGCGTGCCCGGGACCTGCGCCAGCCACCCGTGCGCCTCCGCGCGGTCGCGGCGACCGGCGAGTACAAGTGGGCCACCGCGTCGTTCAACACCGTCGACGAGGATTTCGTCAGCACCGGGCACCGCCGAGCCGCCCGCGATCTCTACCAGCGGGCGGGTCTGGGCCCCGAGGACGTCGACGTCGCACTGATCTACGACGGGTTCACGCCGTCGGTGATCATGAGCCTCGAGGATTTCGGCTTCTGCGGTATCGGCGAGGGCGGCCCGTTCGTCGAAGGGGGCGCCATCCGGCGGGAGGGCAGCATTCCCGTCAACACCCACGGCGGGAATCTCGCCGAGGTCTATCTGCAGGGCATCACCCACCTGCTCGAAGGCGTCCGGCAACTGCGCGGGACGGCCGTCAACCAGGTGGCCGGCGCCGACGTCGCCCTCTACGCTTCCGGGGTCGGCGCCTCGCCGGGCGGCGGGGTGCTGCTCCGCCGCTGGTGAGCGGCGCCCATCCGGAAGGAGAATCATGAGCTTGTTGGAGAAGTACGGACCCTGGGCTCTGGTGGTCGGCGGCTCGGAGGGAATCGGCGAAGGCTATGCCCGCAAGCTCGCTGCCCAGGGATTCAATCTGGTTCTCACGGCGCGCAAGCCGGGCCCGCTGAACGCCCTCGCCGACGACCTGCGTGAAGCCGGTACGGAGGTACGGGTCTTATCCGTCGACCTGAGCCGGCCGGACGCCCTCGAGCAGACGCGGACCGTGACCGACGACATCGAGATCGGCCTGCTCATCTACAACGCCGGGGCCAACAGCGTCCGCGGGGACCTCGTCGAGCTGGATCCGGAGGTCTACCGGGCGGTCATCGCCGTCAACGTCCTCGGCCAGACCGAGTTCGCCCGGCACTACGGCGGCCTCATGTGCGGGCGGAAGCGCGGGGGAATCATCCTGTCCGGATCGAGCGCCGGTTACATGGGCGCGCCGTCGCTCGCCGCCTACTGCGGCTCGAAGGCCTTCAGTCGCATCTTCAGCGAGGCGCTGTGGATTGAGTGCGAGAAGTACGGAGTCGATGTGCTCCACTTCTGCGTCGGCTTCACGGCCACTCCCGCGATGGCCCGGCTGGGGTACCCACTGGACGCCGCTCAGCCCGCCGACGAGGCCGCGCAGGAGGCCCTGGACAATCTCGCGAACGGCCCGGTGTGGATCGCCGGCGGGCAGCGGTCCGTCGAGAACGCGATCAACCGGTCCAGAGTCGACGACCGAGCCGAAGCCGTTCGGACCTTCGCCACCCCGGGAAGATTCTAGGAAGGGAAGCCTCTAGGAAGAACTGACGGAGCCTGGGTGCGAGACGGTGCCGTGACCGCGGAGAAGCAGGTCGTCGTGGTGCCGGCGGGCGGCCAGGAGGTCGTCGAGGTTGTCCCGGGCCCAGCTCCGGGCCGCGTCGACCAGTTGCAGCAGCGACCGGCCGAGGGCGGTCAGCCGGTACTCGACCCGGGACGGGTTCTCGTCGAAGGCGTTTCTGCTCACCAGGCCGTCGCGTTCCATCGCGCGGAGGGTTTCGGTCAGGACCTTCGCGCTCACCGAGCCGAGGATCTGCCTGAGCTCGGTGAACCGCCGCGGCCGCGCCTCGAGACACAGGACGACCATCGCGGTCCACTTGTCGCCGATCCGCACCGGGAATGCGCTCATCGGGCAGGCCGGATCGAACGTCGGGGCTTCGGCCGCGTTCTCCATTCGGCCAAGGGTAGCCGGTCACGTTGCGGTAACCGGCCCATCGTCCCCTAGTTTCTCCACCATGACAGGAACACAGCCCGCCGGGACGGGACCCCGGCCACCTGCTCAACTGCGCGCTGCCGTGCTCGGTGCCGGTGGCCGAGCCGGACGAGCCGTCAGCCGGGAGCTCGTCATCCGGGGACATCGAGTGACCGGGGTGGTGCGGGACATCCGTCGACACTCCTCACTCGGAGACCTCGGGGTCGACGTGGCAGAGGCGGATGCCACCCGCGGCGCCGACCTCGTCGAGATTCTGCGCGAGGCCGATGTCGTCATAGTCGCCGTGACGCCCTTTTCGGCGCCGCCGCCTTCGTTCGACGATTTTGACGAGGCATTTTACGAACATGTCGTGGCCGGGGTCGTCGGCGCCGCGCGGGGGTCGCCGGCGACCCGGCTGATCACGGTCGGGCTGTTCGCCACGCTGACCATGGCCGACGGGAGCACGGTCATGGACGACCCGGCGGTCTTCCCGCCACGGCTTCTGCCGTTCGCACGGGCCCACGCCCGCGAGCTGCCCGCGCTACGCCGCCTCGCGTCGGCGCACGACTGGTTGGTCGTCACCCCACCCGCGGGGCTGCGGGCCGATGGCGTCGATGACACGGCGGGCTACGCGCTCGTCGAACCGCCCGTCGACCACCGCGTGTTCGAAGGGGTGCTCGGGTACGGCCAGCTGGCGCGGGCCGTGGCGGATCAGTCCGAGACCCCGACCCTGCACCGGACCCAGGTGGCCGTTCTGCCCGCGCCGAGCACAGCCGTGGACGAGGCGGGCACCGGAATCGGGTGACCGCGGGCCGTGGCGCGAACGGGCGGCCGCCGGACGCCGGGACGGTGGGATGCCACCGCCCCGGCGTACCCGGATCAGGACCTCGTGTACGGCCCCGTCCAGAGTTCCTTGTAGCGCTGTGCGGCCGCCTGGTGGTAGTCGTAGCCGCATTCCTTGTCGTGCAGGGTGAACTTGCAGCTGTAGGCCTTCGAGCCGTCGAAGTAGGACTCGTAGGCCAGCCCGGTCGGCGACGCGGCGGCGTTGGTGAACACCGTGCGCATCTGCGTGATGAACGCCGGGTCGGTCGAGCCCCAGTCCTGGTCGTTGACGCCCCACTCGGGCACTGCCAGCGGGACGCCCTTCTCGGCGACCCAGGCCGCCCAGGCGCCGATGCCCAGCGGTTCGCCGTGCGGCCCGCGCTTGTCCGGGTCGCGCAGCTGGCCGTTGTCACTGATCGCGTAGAAGTCCGGCCCCGCGGCGTCGACGTACTGCGCGCCCGGCCAGAACTCGGTGACGTCGACGTCCTGGTTGGAGCTCTCGGCGTTGGGGTTCCACACCAGCTTGAAGTCCGGCGAGATGGACTTCACCACGTCGTGCCAGCGGATCCAGCAGGCCTTGAACGCCTCGGCGTCGCCCGGCTGCACGCTCCAGTGGTACCAGTTTCCGTTGAACTCCCAGCCGAGCCTGATGAAGGCGTTCTTGGACGGCCAGTACTCGACGAGCTTGTTCATGAGCGTCGAGATCTGGTCCTCGGTCGCGCAGTCCTTCACGTTCTGGTCGCCGGCGAACATCGGCTGGGCGAGGCTGAGCTCACCCGGCCAGGCGGCGTCGGTGAAATACTGCTTGACCGTGTAGAGACCGTTCATCGACCCCCAGGTCGTGACGCCGGTCGCCGGGTCCTTGGCGTCGTTCCAGGTCTCGGAGATCTGGACCGGCCAGCCGCGCCACGAGGCCCATTCATCGTGGTCGGCGTAGCCGGTACCGCTCAGTGCGGCCGCGGCGGGAGTCCCGCCGCCTCCGCCGGGCGCCGGGCTGGTGCCCGGCGTCGCCCCGGCGGTGGGAGTGGCACCCGCGGTGGGCGGCGTGCTCGGGCCGGGCGTGCCGGCGGGAGCGGTGCTGGTCGGGGCGGTGCTGGGCGGAACCGTGCTCGTCGGCGCGGCGGTGACCGAGGCGGTCGCGCTCGGTACCGGGCCGGCGCCGCCGCCCGAGCCCTGGGCCGGAAGGCAGGCGGACAGCCCCACCGCGGCGGCCGCGACAACGAGCGCGGCTCGCGCGGGCAGCACGGCCCTGTTTCTGGCCGCTGGTTTCGCCCGCCGGTTTTTCTTCACTGTTGAAAGCATTGTCGATTCGTCTCCTCAGACGTTCGGGTATGTCCCCCTCCCCATCCCGTCTGCAATTAACGGCGCCGGTCGCCGGCTTCTCCAAGGCCATCTGTCCGGACGCAGGGCGACCGTAGGAAAACGGTCGTCGGGTTGTCAACGACCGGGAGTTGGGTAACGCCGTGACTGTTGCGGCGACAACATCGCGCGCCGTGTGGCACATCGGCGGCGCCGGCCGGAATTGTGGCCCCGTCGTTTTCGGGGTGGTGTCCGCGGTCGGGCGGTCGGCGGGTCACGGGGCGTCCCGGACCGGCTGCGGGGAGCGGACATCCCCGGTGGCGCACGTGGTCCGGGGGTGCCCGTGCGGCGGTGCCCGACGGGCCGGGCGCGACGCCGGTTGATCTACCGGTCGGTAGCGATGCCACTGTTCGAACCGCCAGCGGTGTCAGGTTCGCGACCGGCACCTTCGGGTCATGTCTTTCGTCCCTTTCCTACCCTTGTGGCCCCTCGGTCCTCGGTGGACCGCGCGTGCGGCCGGCGGGCCCGGGTGCGGCGATCGCCCCGTTGCGATGGCCGGCGGGGTGGGTCGCCGTCGGCGAGAACACTGGGAGCCACACGGCGGCTGGTGTCGCGACCACGACAGGTCGCCGCGTGGCGCCGGGCGTCGAGGCGTTTCTCCGCCGCGACCGGGGCCTCGAATGCGTGCCGTAACCCGGGCACGTCGCCCCGAATCGCCAAACGTATCCGGACTTTCCTTCTGTTTCGGCCGGACGTGTGCGACACGTGCGCGACGGTGACATTCCGCCGGCCATTGCCGTCGACACGCGCCATGGTGGGTGTCCTGGACACCGGCCGCCTCGCCCCCATATTTTCGTCGCGAATACGGGTTCTACTTATCCGGGCAGTGGTTTACGGCCGAAGCGTGATCCGGCGGCAGGCGCGAAATGTGTCCGTCAGGTGGCGGTTCGAGTCGTGGTCGATCTCGCGGTCAGGTCGGAGGGACACCCGGCCACATGATGCGTGAACGATTTCGATCAACTTTCCGGAGAGTGATCCAGATGCCGTCGCGGGAGCGGCACGCACGAACCGACCCAACTACGCAAGGAGATTCTTCATGAACAGAACAGCCATTCGTCGCGGCATGGCCATCGCGTTCGGCGGGGCCTTCATGGCCGGAATGGTCGCGGTCGGGCAGCCGGCCGGCGCGGCCACCGGCCCCGTCACCAGCCCGAAGGTCGACGCGCCCGCGCCGGCGAGCGTCTCGAGCGTCGGGGCGGCCTCGACCAAGGCCACCCGTAACAGCACCGGGGGTGTCGGTGCCGCGCACCTGGACGGCGCCTGCAACCTGTACAGCAACGGCGACGGCGACCTCTGCCTGTGGTACTACCAGAACTACTCGGGCAGCCACGCGGACTTCTTCTTCGCGGACAGCAACCTCAACAACAACAAGTTCAACTCGCCCGGTGCCGGCCAGGGCGCCTATGTGGGCAACAACTCGGAGTCCGTCTGGAACTACGACCGCCACCTGACCGCCCGGGTCTACACCGGCGTGAACTACACCGGTACCAACGGAACCATTGCCCCGAACAGCGGGGGAAACTTCACCAGCACCTTCCGCAACAACGTCGAGTCGTTCCAGTGGATCTGAGCCGGACCAACGGCTGATCCGTCCTGATTTCACCGCTCCCGCCGACGGGACGCTGTGCGGAGCCGGTCCCCGTCACCGGTGACGGGGACCGGCTCCGGGTCCGTCGACCGGAGTCCGGTGGTGGAACGAGAGGAGACTCGATGCCCCCCAGGGCGGGCCGCCACCGGTGCCCTGCTCCCCGCCGGTGGCTCGATGCCCGGTGGCCGCGGCGCGCCGCGCGCTGCCTGCTGGCATCCGCGCTGGTGCCGGCGGCGCTCGGCGCCGGCTGCGGTGCCGCGCCACCGCAGCCGGCGGCCACGGTGTCGGCGACAAGCCCGCCGGCGCTGCTCGACGGCGCCGCGCTGCACCTTCCGCTCGACCGCTATCTGCTCGGGCCGCAAGAGTCCGAAGCGGTCGCGCGGTCCTACCGGATCCTGCTCGCCGAGTGCATGCGCCGGTTCGGGCTGCCCAGCCCGCAGCGGTCCGGCGCGGTGGACGGACCGGCCACGCTGAACGAGCGCCGTTACGGCATCACCGACCTGGAACAGGCCAGGGCGACCGGATTCCGGGTGTCGGAGCCCGGTCCCGACTCCGGTGCCGATCCCGAGTCCGGCCCGTCGAAGCCCGGGGGACCGGCGGGATCGGCGGGACCGGTCGATCCCCGGACGCTGGAGGTGCTCACCGGGACCGGCGGCGGGACGGTCGCGGGCCAGGCCGTGCCGGACGGCGGCTGCTCCGGTGAGGCGCAGCGCCGGTTGACCGCGGGCGCACCGCCGGTCGAGGACATGTACCTCGCCCAGCGGCTCGCCCAGGACAGCTATGTCGACTCCGGACGTGACCCCCGGGTACGCGCGGCGCTGCGGGCCTGGTCGGGGTGCATGCACGGCCATCATTTCGACTACCCGACGCCGCTGGCGGCCGCCGGCGACCCGCGTTTCCGCAGCGGGCCGGTGTCGGCGGCGGAGATCACCGTCGCGACCACGGACATCGCCTGTAAGCGGCAGACCAATCTGGTCGGCGTCTGGTTCGCCGTCGAGTCGGAGATCCAGCGCCCCGAGGTCGCCGCGAATCGGGAGCCGCTGGAGCGCATCAGGCGCACCAACGAGATCCAGCTGAAGGTCGCGCGGAGCCTCGGACTCGGTTAGCCCTGCCAGCCCGAGGAAGTCAGCGAAAGCGAACCGAAGTTCGGCTTCCAACCATCAAACGGAATCATGCGCGACGAGGCCGGATATCCTCCGGCCGGGTTAGGAGAAGTACGCAGCAGTGAAGAGACATCTACGCCGGGCCGCGGCTACCTGCGGATTCATCGGCGCAGTGGCGATGACCCAGTTAACTGCTCCGGGTGCCGCGTCCGCGGCGCCGCCCGACCTCACCGGCCGTTACATCGTGGTGCTGAAATCCGCGCCCTCGGCGGCCGCCTCCGCGGCGGCCGCGACCCGGGCCCGGGATCTCGGTGCCCAGGTGACCCGCGAGTTCCAGTACACGCTGAACGGGTACTCCGCGCAGCTCGACCCGGCTCAGCTTGCCGCCGTCCGGGCGGATCCCGAGGTCGCCTACGTGGAACCCGACCAGGTGGTGCGGGCCGATACCGAGCAGCGAACGGCAGACTGGGGCCTGGACCGCATCGACCAGCGCAAGCTCCCACTGAACCGGGCGTACACGTACGCCTCGACCGGCGCCAGGGTCACCGCCTACATTGTCGACACCGGTATCCGCACCAGCCACCGGGACTTCGGTGGCCGCGCCTCCGGCGGTTTCTCCGTCATCGATGACGGTTACGGAACCGAGGACTGCAACGGCCACGGCACGCACGTCGCCGGAACGACCGGGGGAACGGCGCACGGCGTCGCCAAGTCGGTGCGGCTCGTCTCGGTGCGTGTTCTGGACTGCGCCGCGTTCGGCACCGTCAGCGGCGTCATAGCCGGCGTCGAATGGGTCACCGCCCATCACGGCAGTGGCCCCGCCGTGGTGAACATGAGCCTGACCGGCGGCGCGTCGCGGGCGTTCGACCAGGCGGTGCGGCAGTCGATCGCCTCCGGCCTGGTGTACTCGGTGGCCGCGGGAAACAGCAACGACGACGCCTGCGCCATCTCGCCCGCGCGGGTGCCCCGGGCGATCACCGTCGGGGCGACGACGACCGCCGACAGCCGGGACACCACGTACTCCAACTTCGGCTCCTGCGTGGACGTCTTCGCTCCGGGGACCGGGATCACCTCGGACTGGAACACCTCCGACACCGCCACCAACACCATCAGCGGGACGTCGATGGCGACCCCGCACGTCACCGGTGTGGCGGCGCTCTACCTGCAGCAGCATCCCGGCGCCGGGCCCAACAAGGTGCGCGACGCGATCGTGGACACCGCGACCCGCGGCGCGCTGACCAACATCGGCGCCGGCTCGCCGAACCTGCTGCTCTACTCACGCGGGTCGGGCTTCTGACCCATCAAGATAGTCAACAATGTTGACGTTCCGCCTCAGGCAAAAACAATCTTGAAAACCTGAGACAGCCCAGTGCAAGGCCGGGCTCGGCGGGGGAGACGCGCTTCGCGTCAGCCCGCCGGGCCCGGCTCGCGCAGTGTGGCCAGGCCGTCCGCGAGGACGTCGATCGTGCCCCGGGGCGGGAGCAGGGCACGTGAGCTCCAGGGGAGTTCCGCGCGGATCTCCTCGGGCGTGTGGCGGCCCCCCAGGATTCCGCCGGTGAGGGCGGCGACCGTGTCGGTGTCCCCGCCGAGACCGATCGCGGCCGTCAGCGCCGCGCCGAGCGTCGGCCGCGTCGCCACGCAGTGCAACACGGCGCCGAGGGTCTCCACCGGGTCGAGGCTGACCCCGGCCGGCGGTGGTGCCCACCGTCCCCGCTCGATCGCCCTCACCAGAGCGGAAAGCGACTGAACCGCGTCGACCCCTGCCAGCGCGGCGGGCCCGGCCAGCGCGTCGGTTCCTGCCACTGCGTCGGACGCTGCCGGCGAGGCGATCCCGGCCAGCGCGTCGGCCTCCGCCGCCGCCACGGCCAGCAGCATCGGCCCGTCCACGCCCTCGACCGCCCAGGATGCGCAGGCGGCGGCGACGGCCGCCGCGGCCTGCGCGACCGGGTCGGGGTGGGTGATCGTCGACAGCGCGCGCACCCACTGACGGCGCCGTTCCGTCGCCTCCGGCGCGGTCGCCCAGCCGATCGGCAGCGCCCGCATGAGGGCGCCGTTGGTACGGCCGCCCCGCGCCGGTGGCCTCCCGTGTGCGCGGAAATGGTCGATCGCGGCGATCGTGCTCGGGCCCAGCCCGTAGATCGACGCCGCCCGGTCGGCCAGCGTCCCCATCAGCGCGGCCGGATCACCCGCGCCGCCGTGGGTGGTCAGGTGCTCCGCGACGAGCAGAGTCAGCGCGGTGTCGTCGGAGGTGCTGCCGCGCTCCCACCGCCCGCGGGCCGGGATGTCCGCGGCCCGCCGGAGGTCGACGTCCCGCGGTGCGCTCCCCTCCCACGGGAGCCCGAAGGCGTCGCCGCACGCGTACGC
>NZ_UBIZ01000183.1:0-21404 GCF_900465275.1 Parafrankia sp. Ea1.12
CGCGACCACGGCATCCGCGCCCTCGACGCCATCCACGACGCCCTCGCCGGCCGGCCCTGGCTACCAACCCCGGTCGCTACCGCAGCCTGAAACAGCATCAACACGGGTCGCACCCGTGAATGGACACAACACCAGCAGGTATCGCACAGCGTGACACCCGGCGGTTAAACGACAAGTTGAACGGCACCCGAGAAGCTACTCGCCCACCTCGCCCACCTCGCTCCCGACGCCTCCCGTCGCGACCGCTGAGCCCATTGAGCGTCCCGGGCGGCCAGCCCCGGTAGCACCGTTCTGGCACCCCACAAGGCCAGTCGGACACTCCCCAGCGTGGGTCACCCAGCGGGCCAGGAACCTGCCGATGGACCTCGAGGAGCACAGCCACCGGTTCCTGGTTCCTCATCCATGACCGCGACACAAAGTTCACGGCCTCATTCGATGCTACCTTTGCCGGAGCCGGTATCGACGTGGTGCGCACACCTCCGCAAGCCTCGCAGGCGAACGCGATCGCGGAACGCCGAGCGGACCCGCCCGCCGCGAATGCACCGACAGACTATCGAGCGACCGACTTCCAGTTCCTGGTCCGCGACCGGGCCGGACAGTTCACCGCCTCCTTCGACGCGGTCCTCGCCGACGCCGGCATCACCGCCGTCAAGATCCCACCCCGAACCCCGCGGGCGAACGCCTACGCGGAACGGTTCGTCCGCACGGTCCGGACCGAGCTCACCGACCGGATACCGATCTTCGGTGAGCGGCATCTGCGCACCGTCCTGGCCCAGGACCGGATCAAATACCAGCCTGTCCTCGGCGGCCTGATCAGCGAATACGAACGAGCCGCCTAAAAGCCCAAGTCAACGCCGGTGCCCGAGTGTCGGTACCCCACAGGACGTGCGTGGCACGCGGCGCGTCAGCATTCCGGCGTGCTGAGCCAGTCGACGATCGCGCGGGAGATGGCGCCGTCCGCGCGTTCGTCGTATCCCTCAAAGCACGGCATCGAGTTGGTCTCCAGGAAGAACCATTCTCCCGTCGCGTGGTCGATCTTGAAATCGACGCCCAGGAACGGCACGCCGCAGAACTCGGTGAGGCGAGCGCATCCGTCAGCGACCTCCCGCGCCGGGGTTAGCGAGCTGTAGCTGTTGACGCCGCGGACTGTTCGGTAGTCGAGTACCGGCGAGTCGATGAGCTCACCACCACGCGGCACCGCCGTCACCGCGGCATGGCCGCACACCCCCATACGTGCGTGGCCGCGCAGCTCGATGTGCGCGACACCCGACCGGCGCCACACCCGCCGCGGCCGCCGAGACGGCCCAGCCAACTCACCGACAACCGTCTCAACGACCTTCCCCGACCACCGCGCGACCGCGGCCGGACGTAGCCAGGGCAGCGGCCTCACACGCCCGACCGCCCGTCCTTGGCGGGACCCGATGCCGGCCCGCTCGATGCCGGCCGTGGCAGCGCGGAGGACGCACCGCGGGTGTGCTGCGCGACATAGGTACCGGCAGCGATGGCCACGGCCACCGGCCACTCGACCAGCTCCGCTACCGCCAACACACCCAGCCCCACGTAGTAGACGGACTTACCCGGCGAGGGCACGCTGACCGGACCCAGCCGCCACCCGTCGCCGGCCAGCCGGCCCGGCACCTCGAACCGGGCGGTGAGGAACGGCAACCGGATCGTCGCGGCCCGCGCCGCCGGCCCCTCCACACCCTCCGACCCAGGCTTGGGCTGGTCATGATTGGTCTGGTGTGTGGCCCCTCGGCCCCTCGTGGTCGACGTGGCCGTGCTCCCGCGTCCCGCAGGCGGCGTCATGGCATCTCCTTCCCTCTGCACCCCACAGCGAATGGCAGAGCGTAACCGCGCTGCCGCTATTCGTGCACGGTCGGTGATGGGATGAGGCCGCTCCGAGCCGGATCCGCACCCGCTGAGAGACCGGCACCGACGCGTCGGGCGGACCGGTGGCCTTGCCCGTGGCCCGGGGGCGCCCGGGTGCACCGGTGCCCAGGCCGTACAGCCGCCGTTCGCGGCATACGCTCCCCATGGAACGGAAGTCGCCGTCGCGTGAAGAACGTCCTGATCGTCTGTCGACGCATGGCGACGCCCGAGGAGGACACCTAAAGTCACCGAGCATGGTGCTGTCTGACGTGACGCTTGCGATCCTGGACGACGGGCCCTTCCATGGCGGCACCTTCGTGGTCCGCCCTGGCCAGACGCTCACCTTCGGCACGTCATGGCTCAACCCGCACACGGTGGTGTACCGGCCCACCGGCGAGGTCATCGAGACCCCGGAAGGTGAGGCGGCAGTCCTACGCTGCGAGGTGATCCCACAGGCCGCCACGGCCGGCGATCGAGGGAGTGCATCCCTCGGATGATCAGGACATGAGCGTCCGCAAGATGCTCGGAGGCCGGATGCTCAGTCCTCAGACGGGAAAGGTCCGGTCAAGATCGGCCGGTAGCGGTGGATGCAGCTCTGCCTCAGAGCCGATGTGACAGCGACGCATTTCTACCCGGCCTTCCCGATCAACGCGCCGGCTGGCTGCAACACACCCTCCGTTGCCGTTGTGGAGCGGGTGGTCACTGCTGGTCGGTGGGCTGGCCCACCGCGGAGGGATTGGATCGTTCGATAGCGGGTGCTGATTCGCCGGGCTGGGGGAACCCGGGTCCGGGCAGTGTACGAGAGGCAAAGGGCCAGCTTGTTCCCCTCGCCCGGCTGATCGCTGATGTCTGTTGTGCGAGGGTGTTGCCGGGCGGGCGGCGGGATGTCGGGCGGGCGACGACGCGAGGAGACACCGAGGACGATGCCTGCCCCCGAGCCGATCCAGACGGTCTTCGACATGCTCAGCCCCGAGAACCGCGCCAACCCGTATCCCTACTACCGTGCTGCCCGCGAGCTCGGTCCACTCGTCCCGACCCCGCTCGGCGCTCACCTGGTCACCGGACACGACGACTGCATGACGGTTCTGAGCGACCCCCGATGGGGGCACGGATACTCCGCTGGGATTAGTCCCATCCGGCCGGGGGTGGCGGCCGATGACATTCCGGGTTCCTTCATCCGGATGGACCCACCGGACCACACTCGCCTGCGCGGGCTGGTCAGCAAGGCGTTCACTCCCCGCGAGGTGGTCCGGCTACGCCCGCTTGTCGAACGGACCGCCGAGCACCTGGTGGACAGGGCCCTCGGCAGCACCGAGTTCGACCTTGTCAGTGATCTCGCCGCGGTCGTGCCCATCACGGTGATCTGTGAGTTGCTCGGCGCTCCGATTGAGGACTACCAGCGGTTCGACGCCTGGGCTCGGGCGCTGGCCAGGGGCCTCGACCCGGATGCGCTTCTCTCCGCGGATGAGCTACGCGACCGGGCGACCGCCGCGGCGGCCTTCGGTGAGTACTTTCGCGGGCTGGTCGCCGAGCGCCGCGCACGGCCCGGCCCAGACCTGATCAGCCAACTGGCCGCGATCGACGATGCCGGCGATCGCATCACCGAGACGGAGCTGCTTGACATCTGTGTGCTGCTGCTCTTCGGCGGCTACGAGACGACGGTGCACATGACCGGGAACATGGTGCTGGCACTCAACCGTCATCCCGACCAGCTCGACCTGCTTCGCGAGCGGCCTGACCTGATCCCCGCGGCCGTGGACGAGCTGCTCCGGTTCGATCCCCCGGTCCAGTTCACCAACCGGGTCGCGCTCCGGGAGCGCCGCCTGGCCGGCCGGGTCTTCGCCCGTGGCGAGGCCGTCGTCATCCTGATCGCCGGCGCCAACCGGGACCCGCGGGTGTTCCCCGACCCGGACCGGCTGGATGTGACCCGCTTCGCCGGTCCCGGGTCGGCTCCTCGCCATCTGGCGTTCGGGCTTGGCGCGCACTTCTGCCTCGGGGCACAACTCGCCCGGATGGAGCTCGAGATCGTCCTGGCGACGCTGTTGCGCCACGCGCCGGGCCTCACCGTGCTGGATCCGGCGCCGAGTTATCGCGAAACCCTGACCATCCGCGGCCTGCGAAGCCTGCGAGTCCGGTTGGAGGCTGCAGGCATCCGGCCGGATGCGAGCCCGGCGGACCAGACGGAACAGGCGGGCCGATCGGTCGGATGAGACCGAACCACCGGGCGCGGTCGGCGCCGCCCGGGCGTCGGCCGCCGCCCCGCGGAGGTCCGGAGTCCGGTTTCCCGCCGGACATGATCATTGTGGTCTACGCCCGCGTGCACAGCCCCTGTGGGGTGCCGGAACTCGGCCACCGGTGTTGACCTGATCGGCAAGGCGGAAAAAGTCGTCGCGGGGAAAACCCCTGTGAAGCGGAACCAGTATGTGCGCCTGGCCGGCGCCACGAAGTCGGTCGACCGGACGCTGGAAGCGAAGAACCGCGCCCTGGCGGGGATCAAAGGCTACGCCACCAACCTGGCAAACCCCGACCCCGACCAGGTGATCACCGCCTACAGTCGGCTGCTAAACGTTGAGAAGAGTTTCCGGACGAGCAAGTCCGACCTCGCCGCCCGACCTGTCTACCACCACACCCGCGAGTCGACCGAGGCGCACCTGACCATCGTGTTCGCCGCCCTCGCCGTCAGTCGGTGAATCGAGAACACGACCGGCTGGTCCATCAAGAAGTTCGTCACGACCGCCCGCCGCTACCGCACCATCACGATCCAGGCCGGTGACCCACCATCACCGGTGCCGACCCCCTCCCCGAAGACCTCCACACCGCCCTCGGCGCGATCCACGGCACGCACTAAATGGCCTAGGAACTGGTTTCGGAATGATCCTCGGACCGCTTTCTGGAGCAAGCGAACGGGTCACGTGTGCGGTGCGACCCCTCCGGGGACCTACGGCTGCGGTGCGTCGAGACCGGGCGAGCCCCAAACCGGGAACCAGCGCGACAGATCGGGCTCGATCGGGAGGTCGTCCGCCAGGATTGCCCTGACCTCGAGTTCCAGCGGGTTGTCGCGACGCTCATCGTCGAGTGGCGCGAACGGGTACCAGGTGCCCCGCTTGTACAGGTAGATCAACCCCAGCGGCCGGGTGTCGTCGGTGAACGCTACGACGGTGCATAGCAGCGCCGCGCCGAAGCCGGCGTCGGTCAACGCGGCGTTGACCGCATGGAGATCGGTGACCAGCCCGGCGAGATCCTCGGTCGCCGTCCGCCGGATCAACCAGACGTAGCCGTACGCGTCGGTCCGACGCTCGTACCGGCCGCCGTCGAGCGCGAGCAACCGGTCGATCTCCCCCTGCAGGCCGGCGAACGCGCCGCCCTCCGCGGGTTTGACGCATACCGATCCGACCCCGCTGGGTCGCCATTGCGACCGCACCTGCAGGGTCACGGCCGCAGCAGGCAGCGCGAACAGCCGGTCCAGGTTCGGCTGGACCGGTCGGGACCGGCCGAGCAGTACGTCGAGGATCCGCATCCGGCGACCTGCTATCTGGCCTCGCCGAGTTCGGCCGACAGCAGGGCGAGCCGCGTCAGCCGGGTGTCCAGGGGTGGGTGGGTGGAGAACAGCGAGGACAGGCTGAACCCGCCCGCCACCGCCGGCGCGAAGAAGAACGCGTTGAATGGTTCGGCTGCCCGCAGGTCGCGGGTCGGGATGCGGGACATATCGCTGCTGATCTTGGTCAGCGCGGACGCGAGCGCGGATGGCCGGCCGGTGAGCAGCGCCCCGGACCGGTCCGCGGCCAGCTCGCGGTAGCGGGAGAGTGCCCTGGTCAGCACGAACGACATTGCATAGACCATGGTCGATACGAGTACCACCACGAGAACGACGAGGGTGCCGCTGTCCTCGTCGTCGTCGTCCGCGTGGCCGAGTCCGCCGGACATTCCGGAATAGAGGCTAAATCTGGTGATCAGCCCGGCGAGCACCCCCAGGAAGGACGCAACCGTCATCACCGCCACGTCCCGGTGCGCGACATGAGACAGCTCGTGGGAAAGCACCCCTTCGAGCTCCTCGGTGTCCAGCCGCCGGAGCAACCCGGTCGTGGCACAGACAACGGCCCGCTTGGGGTTCCGGCCGGTCGCGAACGCGTTGGGCACATCGACGTCCGCGACGGCAACGGCCGGTTTGGGTGTGTCAGACAACGCGCACAGCCGGTCGACGACACCGTGCAGCTGCGGCGCCTGCTGCGGGGTGACGACCCGGCCGCCCATCGCGTACAGCGCAATCCGGTCGGAGAACCAGTACTGGGCGAACAGCAGGCCCCCGGCGATCACGATGACCAGGACCGGCGACAGACCGATACCGATCAGGACGGCCACGAAGGCGACGTAGACCAGCCCGAGCAGGAAGACGGTCACCAGCATCCGGACCGTCAGCCCGCGGTCGGCGGAGAATCGTCGCGGCGCACGCACGACCATCATCGACTCCTCAGCCTGGGATCAGACCCTCGTCGCCGAGCAGGCCGCGGACCTCGGTTAGCGTCGTGTCGGCGGCCGGGAGCACCAGATCGGACGGCGCCAGCCGGTCCGCCGGCGGCGTCGAGCCGAGTTCGCGGACACGGCCCAGCAGTGCGTCGACCGCGGCGTGGAAGGCCTCCTCGTCGTCCGACCCGATGGCTGTGACCAGCCGTTCGTCCAGGACGTTCAGTGCATCCAGTTCGCTGTCGGGAACGTCGAACTGTCCCTCGCCGAGGATGCGTATGATCATGACCTTCCCTCCAGCGGCGGAGCCTCCGGCTCGGCGCCCGGCGACGCGGTCCCGATCGCCCGCGGCGGCCCCGCGGCGGGCAGCGTGCCCTTGATCGTGGCCAGCTCGCGATCGACGTCGGTGGTCGCCGACAGGCGGTCCAGCTCGGCCTGAATGTCGTCCCTCGGCCCGGTCGCCGTCGCGTCGTCCAGTGCACCGGAGGCGAGCAGCTCGTCGATCGCACCCGCCCTGGCCTGCATCTGCTGGGTCTTGTCCTCGGCTCGCTGGATCGCCAGCCCGACGTCGCCCATCTCCTCGGAGACGCCGGCGAACGCCTCGCCGATCTTCGTCTGCGCCTCGGCCGCGGTATAGGTCGCCTTGACCGTTTCCTTGCGGGTCCGGAACGCCTCGACCTTCGCCTGCAGCCGCTGCGCAGCGAGCATCAGCCGGTCCTCCTCCGCCCGTAGCGACGCATGCTGCCGCCCGAGGTCCTCGATCTGCCCGGTCACCCCGCCGCGCCGGCTCAGCGCCTCCCTGGCGAGGTCGTCGCGGCCCGCAGCGACCGCCTGCCGGGCCTGCTCCGACAGCTTGCCGCCGGATTCCTGCAGCTGCCGCACCTGCAGCTCCAGCCGCTTGCGGCTGGTAGCGACGTCGGCGACGCCGCGGCGTACCTGCTGCAGGAGTTCGAGCTGGCGCCGGTAGGAGTAGTCGAGAACTTCCCGTGGGTCCTCCGCGCGGTCCAGGATCTTGCTGGCCTTGGTCCGGAACACCAATGCCAACCGTCGGCTCAGGCTCATCGGTGCCTCCCTCCGCCGGGTGGCCCATGGTGGGCATTCCCCGGGCGCCGCCGGCAACCCGGGAGCGGGTCCATCTGTTTCCGCACCGGCGTCGTCCCCGCCCGCGCGGGGGTTCTTCCCAACACGAAAGGGGCACTGTCTTTCGTCAGGACTCGAAGTCCAGGACACACGAGTGCTCACCTGCCGGCGGCTACCGCTCGGAGTCTGCCGGATGGCTTACTCCCAGAACTCATTAGGAGACATGACCATGTCAACGTCGCGCCGGGTAGCTTATTAGCGGTGACAGTCGTTTTCAATAAGGTCGCGGGGTGACGGCGGCCGGGTAGCCCGGGGGGATCTCACCCCCGGGCTACCCGACCGGCGGTCGGACACTCCCTCCTCGTCCCGTCACTGGTCATCCAGCTGGTCGGGGTCGACCGGGGTGGGCAGCGAGGCGGGCAAGCAGCTTCTCCGGGGCTGTTCACTCCCACAACGCATCCCGTTCAGACGTCTTGGCCGGATCACACCCACGGGTGTGGGGAGGACTGGTGCCCACGCCGCCAGACCTCCCGCTCGAAGCCGTCACTCGGCCGCGAATGACGATCTTTGCCTGCGCGAAACCCCAGCTCGGCCCCGACGCAACCCCGCGAACGTCCTGCGTTCAGCCGTAGACGGAGGAACGGGGTGATTTGGATAGGGGGAGCTTGGGTAGGTACCTGAAAGGCCCTCGGATTCAGTAGGGAGCCAGCCGCTGGAGGGCGCTTGCCGGAAGGTCTCGTCCTATGACCAAGTGTGACTATCTAGCATGTAATCGAACCGAAGGGGTCACGACGGTCGAGACCGCGCTCGGGCCTACCGATCTATGCCCCTCGTGTCGGCGGGTAGCCCTGGAGCTCTTCGCGGAGCTTGCGGCGGCGATGCCGTTCAAGAACGATGACGAAATTGACCACCTGGTCGAACAAGTGTACGAACGGCTGGCGATGGAAGGCGTGGTCGAGGTGTCCGTCACCCCGGGCGGGACCCTGGTCTTTGTCCACTAAGCTGGCCGGGCTCTGTTGCGTTGGCGAAGTCCGCCCTCGCGGCTGTCGATCGTTCATGATCGAGTGATGCGTCGACGTCGTGTCTGTCCATCGGCTCCGAGGTCGGAGTTCGCGGGGTTCCGGTTCCCGCCGGAGGTGATCGTGCTGGCGGTGCGGTGGTACCTGCGGTTCGCGCTGTCGTACCGGGACGTCGAGGAGCTGCTCGCCGGAGGCCTCGACGTCGACGTTCTCGCCAGTACTCGGCGTGACCGGGTGGCTGCCCGGCGGTTCTTCGCCCGGGCGCTGGCGTACGGACGTCGGCCGGTCGAGGTCACCACGGACAAGGCCCGGCCTACCCACGGCTCCTTGACGGGCTGCTGCCCGAGTCCTGCCACGTCGACGCCGCCCGAGAGAACAACTGGACCGAGGCCGACCTGTGGGGCTCCGCAATCCGGGTTTCGGCCTGTGAGCTGGCCTGTTTCGGTTGAGGGGTCGTCGGTGGGAGTCCCCAGGGGTTCGGTCGCTACCGGTGCGCGGGACGAAGGCCAGCGGAGGAGCGCCGGACGCCCGAATCTGCCGCTTCCCCTTCACATTCACACGCCGCGATCATGGCCTGTGCGGACGTGCCGTCGACACAACGACAGCTGCGCGGGTCGGTATCCGACCCGCGCAGCTGTTCAGTGCATCTAACGATCAATGCTGGGCGCCCGAGACGCAGACGTCTGCGGGTGCGCGTCAGACCGGGCGGACGTGCTCCGCCTGCGGGCCCTTCTGGCCCTGCGTGACGTCGAACTCCACGCGCTGGTTCTCGTCCAGGCTACGGAAGCCCGCGCTGTCGATCGCCGAGTAGTGAACGAAAACGTCCGGGCCGCCGCCGTCCTGCGCGATGAACCCGAAGCCCTTTTCGCCGTTGAACCACTTAACAGTGCCCTGAGCCATGTGCTTCTCCTCCGTGGGAGCCGAACCGGGGCCGCCTGGTGCGGCCGGGGTGCCGCAGCGTGATCGCCCCCACTGTCGAACTGGTCGGAATGCAACAAACGCCCGCTGTCGGAATCTGCGGGCGTCCATACGTTCGAGGAACCTACAACTGCAACAGGACTAACCTACCACTCATCACGCCAACCCGTTGCCTGCCGTCGGGAGGCCTGCCGCAGCGGAAGTCACGGGGTTGGGAACAGAACCAGACGCTGGGAACCGACGTCAAAGGCGCACGAGGCACCGGCGGAGCGGGAAGCGGTGTCCAGACGGGGTCTGTCGCCGCGGTCCTGGTTGTCCACGGCTCGCTGGTCGAGCTGCGGATCAGTCTACCAGCGCCGGTGTCGCTCGTCGCCGCAAGCATCCCCGACGTTCTGCTGCTGGGGCGGCGGGATCACCGCTGGCACGCTACCGAAGGTCGACGCAGGGCTGCGGGGAAAGAATCGGACCGCGCGGGAGGGGCTGCTACCACCGAGGCCCTGAGACGGCATAGATCGTCGGGCTGCCCTCCATCTGAGCCATCGATTATCGAACGTAACTCGGGCCCCTCAATGTCATGTGGGCATCGATATGTATATCTGTTGCATCGCCAGCTAGTGTCCTGGACCTGAGTTCGCTGATTAAGTACGGCTGGGTCCGTGGCGAGGACGGGGCGGCCGATGGCCAACCTGGTGCTGGCGGAGGAGGAGCGGGCGACGCTGACCCGCTGGATCCGGCGGGCGAAGTCGTCGCAGGCTCTGGCCTTACGATGCAAGATCGTGCTTTCGTGCGCTGGTGGCGCGTCGAGTGGGCAAGGCCGGTCGGAAACGGCACGTCGACGCATTTCTCGCTCATGCCCAGTAACCGGGATCTTGTCATGGCCAGCGGCACCAGGCTGACGCTGACAGCGCGCATCCTACGGTTTCCGGGCGACTCCGCCGTACATGTACACGTGGGCGTTGTCCAGTGCAGCCGCCTCGTCGTCGGGATGCCAGTGGTGGACGAGCGCGACGCCGGGGTCGAGGAGTTCCATCCCGTGGAAGAAACGCTCCACCGTGCTTTTGTCGCGCGCGATCAGCGGAATTCCGTTGGCCCTGTACGCGGCCTCGCCAGCGTGAACTTCCTCGGGTGCGCTGTCGGCGGTAGTGGTGGAAAGCGCCAGGACACTGCCCGCCGGGAGCGGACGCATGATCCGGTTGATGAGGTCCTGCGCGACCGTGTCATCGGCGATGAAGTGCACGATCGCGATCAGACTGGCCGCCACGGGCTGGCTCAGGTCGAGGGTTTCCCGCAGCTGCTCGGACTCCAGGATCCCTTCTGGGTTGTGGAGGTCGGCATCGAGATAGGCGGTCCGCCCCTCGGGGGCGCTGGTGAGCAGGGCCCGCGCGTGGACCAACACTATGGGATCGTTATCGACGTAGACGATCCGCGATTCCGGCGCGACCTTCTGGGTGACCTCGTGCAGGTTCGGCGCGGTCGGCAGCGCGGTACCGATGTCCAGGAACTGGCGGATACCGTGCTTCGCGGCCAGGACGCGGGCCCTCCTGACCCGACACGCCGCCGTTTATCAGTCTTTGTGAAACGGGGTGTGAATAGGCTGGTGAATGTACAGCTCGCGTCGCCGGTGGCTCACCCCTGCGTGGGTCGGTGCCGGCAGACAGTAGTGGGCGGGCTGGCCGTGTTCGGCGTGGAGCCGCGCGGCGTTGTAGACCCGTGGGAACTTCCAGAGCATGCGCAGGAAGTTCGTCTGACCGTGGGTGAGATGCCCGGCGACGATACGTGCGGTAGCGGCCAGTGCCTTGACGCCGAGATGCTTGCGGTTCAGTACGGCCTGGGTCGCGACGAGTTCTCGGTAGAACTCGTCGAGGGGAAGGCTGGTCGGGGTGACCGCGTGCTGGATGTCGAACAGGCGGTAGTCCAGCGTGGTCAGTTTCTGGGACTGGGTGTGCCAGATCTCGGTGCCGGGGTAGGGCGTCATGACGGTCAGGTGGACGATTTCCGGTACGGACAGGGCCCATTGTCGGACCAGCCGGAACTGGTCACGGCTCCAGGCGGGGTCGGCGATTAGGTTCACCGCCACGGTGATGCCGATCTTGCGGGCGAGTTCGAGGGCCTTGATGTTCTCGTCGGGGGAGATGCGCTTGTGGAACAGGTCGAGTCCCTCGGCGTCGAGGGCCTCCATGCCGAGGAACATGTAGGTCAGGCCAAGCCGGCGCCAGCGTTGGAAGACCTCGGGATGGCGCAGCAGGACGTCCGCGCGGGTCTCCAGGTAGTAGCGCTTGCGGATGCCGCGGCGTTCGATTTGGTCGGCGATGGCGTTGCCGTGGTCGGGCTTGATGAAGGCCACGTCGTCGACGAGGAAGACGTTGGGCTCGCGGATGGAGGCGAGCTCGTGTCCGGCCGCGTCCGCCGACATCCGCCGGTAGCTGCGCCCGTAGAACGTCCAGGCACTGCAGAACGAGCAGTCCCAGGGGCAGCCGCGGGTGAACTCCACCGATGCACACGGGTCGAGCTCGCCGATGAAGTACCGGTTGCGGCGGGCGAGCAGGTAACGGGCCGGTAGCGGCTCGTCGAGGGTGGGCAGCATGGTCGGTGGGGGCCCGGACCCGGCGCGGGTGACGGCTCCCGGGACCTCGGTGAGGCTGTCCCAGTCGGCTTCGAGGATCCGGGGAGCGACGACCTCGCCCTCTCCCCGGGCCACCGCGTCGATTGCTTCGTCGCAGTTCTCGAGGAGGTGCTGGGCGATGAACGAGACGCTGTGACCACCGGCGATCACCAAACATCCTGGTCGGGTGATTTTAGCCTGTTTCGCGAGCATGATGACTTCTGGGACGTTGGCCAGATAATTCAGGCCGAACATCACGGTATGCGGCCGGAAATCCGCCAGCGCTCGGGTGTAGTCCCGTATGTCGGCGGTCTGCAGATCGATCAGGCGGACCTCGTGCCCGGCCACGAGCAGCGATGCGGCCACGCGTTCAAGACCCAGAGGCTCGAGTCGCAGAAAGATCTCCGAATACATCAACGCACTGGGATGGACCAGCAGCACACGCATGGCATCGCCTCGTTCCGTTGGCCGTGTCTCCGGATTACCCCGGAGCCCGTCCACATACCGCTGTTGCGCGATCGGACGCGGTCCGTGGGGTGGTGAATCCCCCCGGCGTGTCCGGAGACTCATGACACACCGGGGCGGTTCAACACGATCGTCTACCAGACCAGTGGGATCAAGGATCGCCTCGCCGGACGGCCCTCATGGCCGACGGCGTTCACAGGCAACGTCTCGGCTGGCTCCTTGCCCTATCCGCGGAGCAGATCCGCCATGCCAGTGCATTTTATGCGAGCCGATGTCACGGTCACCTCGATCGTGAAGCTGCTCGGGCCCTACCTGCTGCAGCACCCTGCCCGCCCACGTACGGGAGTGTCGCAACAGCTCCCGCTCCGAGCAGCGTCGCGACCCTCGTCAGGGTTTGCGGCCGATTCCTCCACCGATCAGATTCTCGGTGGTGGAGCCGAGGCGGATCAGATCATGACAGTGTGCGCGAGGGCATCGCCGAACACCGCGACGCTCTTGATCGCAGTGTTGGCGATGCTGGCGCCACCCACATCCTGAACAACCTGCCCGGAGGAGCACCGGCTGGCACCAGCGGCAGTAGGTGCGGGCAGCAACCGGAACCAGACGATCGCGGGGATCGTCTTCAGACTGTGGCGCTCCTATGGTTCATGACTATTCCCGGACTCGTCTGCGCCCTGATCCTGCTTGCCGCCGTCGACCGCTTCACCGCGTGGGCAACCACCCGCAGCTGGCTTCCGTGGCAACGACGGCCTGGAGGCCGCAGTGTGTCCACGATCGCGCTCGACGAACTGGAAGCCAGCTTCTACGCCGGCAAGCGGCACCAGATCGAGCAGCGCCGCACCGAAGAGATCCTCCGCGACGACGACTCCGAGAGCGCTCCTCCTCACAAGCACCTCGAGCCCGGTCAGGCGATCGTCCGCCTACCCGTTGTGGCGGCGCCAGCTGCCTCGCCCACAAAGCCCGGTGTCCGGGAGGCCGACTGATGGGTGCATTGCTTCCGCAGTCGAACCGCTGACCAGACCGACGTCCTCGCAGTTCGCGGTTTCGAGGTTCGATGTCGCCCCTGCCCGTAACGACCGTTGCGGTCTGCGGCGGCGGGCGCGATGTGGTGTGCACAGCCAACCATGAAGGAGAGGCTGATCGGAACCATCCGGCGCCCGGTCGAGCTCCTGACCGCGATGGTCGACCGGGCACACCGGCTCCGGGCAGCCCGCCACCCGTGATCGGGCTGGCTCCCCGGCGCCGGCGTCCTCCTGGCGGAGTAGTGGTCCTGCCCGCGGCACGAACCGGCCCTCAGGTCCGCCGGTCAGTGCTCAGGGGTCGGCGCGGGTCGCAGGGCGGCGGGAACCGCGACCCACAGCGTCGCGAACAGCATCAGTGTGAGCACTCCGGCGATGATGCCGACGGTGAAATTCTTGGTCACGTCGAAGATGAGAACCGCGACGCCGGACACAGCCACCGAGAACACCGCCAGGCCTGCCTGCGCCAGCCGGTTCGCCACGACGACGAGGGTTTCCTTCTCCCTTTTGCGGAACATCGCCCGGTGCAGGCTCACCGGCGTGATCAGCAGGCCGGTGGCCAGGATGGACAGTGCCACCACCGCGAGGTAGAGCCACTCTTGATTATTGCTTAGCGTGGCGAACCTGTTCTGGAACGGTAACGCAAGCAGGAACGCGGTGAGCAGCTGCACCCCGGTTTGCGCGACCCGCAACTCCTGAAGGATCTCCGCCCAGTTCCGGTTGAGGCGCTCCTGCGCCGACTCGCGCTCCTCTCGGCCGTGGCCCTCTCGACCGCGGTCCTCCTCGTCAACCCCGTCCTGATGGTCCTGTTTGACCGTCGTCCCCGCAATCTCACCCATGATCTTCCAGCTACCCGATTCGGCCGCATTGATACCGCTCAGGCGGCCGCGGGCAGAGACGAGCGGCCCTCCGTCGCGATCAGCCGTCATGATCGGCACCGGTATGATCGGTGTCGTCACCGCTCGCTACGGGTGCAGGATGACCTTCACGACGCCGTCCTGCCTACACGGGCACCCCGCCCACCCGGGTTGCGGCCAACTCCCGCCGACAAGCGGTGCCCGCTCTCAGGATCTGGCGCCGATCTTGTGGAGTTTCCGGCTCCACCGCAGACGGGCAGCGCCTCGACCATCACTCGATCATGCCGGCTGCCCCACCCCACCGGACGCAACAGAGCCCTTCTGCTCACCCACTATGCGATACGCGTGCTCATGGCCGAGGCCGCGAGGCGGAGTCGATCCGGACCAGCTCTCCTTCTTGACGAAGCCTGAACGTCGTCCGCCGCCAGGTCACCGGGCAGGCGGTTTTTCCCCACGTCCGTTGTCTACCGGAAACGGGATCATTCGGACCCGATTGCGGCCGCCGTCTTTGGCCCGATATAGCGCGACATCGGCGATTTCGACGAACACTGCCATGTCGTCGTCGGGAGCGGGGATGGTCGCGGTTACGCCGATACTCACGGTGATGATGCGCTCTACCGCCAGAGGGTGTGGTTCGGCCAGTTCCTCGACGGCGGAGCAGAGGCGTCGGGTCAGCCGAGCGGCGGTATCCGAGTCGGTGTCGGGCATCACGACGGTGAACTCTTCCCCCCCATAGCGGGCGGTCAGAAAGGTGTCACCGACATTCTCGGCCAGGCATGCGGCGACCCGCTGGAGGCATCGGTCACCTGCGGCGTGTCCGAAGTGGTCGTTGTAGAGTTTGAAGTGGTCGATGTCGACCATCGCCAGCGCGATGGGTGCCGCGTGTTCCTGGGCCCGGCGCCATTCGATGTCCAGGGCCTCTTCGAGGCGTCGCCGGTTGGCCAGCCCTGTCAGCGGATCGGTGACCGAGAGCTGTTCCAGCTGGTGGTTCGCGGCGGCGAGTCGTTCGTTGGTAGCGGCGAGCTGCCCGGTTCGTTCGGTGACCTTGCGTTCCAGCGACGCGTAGACCATGGCGTTGTCGAGCGAGACCGCGAGCTGTCCGGCGATGAGCATGATTCCTTCGAGGCGTTCGGTGGAGAACGCGCCACGGATCAGTCTGTTCTCTAGTAGCAGCATCGCCTGCAGATGGCCCCGGATCATGATGGGTATGGCGAGCAGCGAGCAGCGGTCGAAGTCGAGGAGGTAGGGGTCGCGGCGGAACCGGTCGTCGCGGGTGGCGTTGGCGACGACCACAGGTTCGTGGGTGCGCTCGGCATATCGGATGACCGAGGCGGGCAACAGACGCCGCCGGCTGGCCTCCCGGAGCGAGACGGTGCCACCGGCACCGGTCGGCACCAACCACCCGGCTTGTTCCTGCCTACGCAACAGCAGGTGGACGCCGGTGGCACCGGTCATCTCCGACAGGATCCCCACGACCCTTGCCCGGAGGCCCTCGATGCTGGTCTCCGAGCTGAGTGCCTGGGATGCCGCGACGACGCCGAGCAGATCGACGGTGCCGGTCGCGACGGTCGAGCGTCGCGTGGATGGCGCCGCCGGTGGATGAACGACCGGTTCGCAGGCGGGTTCGGTTCGTAGCGTCGGGTGGGCCCAGTCGAGTTGGCTGACCTTCGCGGTCGCGCCCCAGTCCAGGTACTGGCGCCGGGCGGCTGCCAGGAGCGTGTGGCCGGCTTCATCCATGCCGTGGGCCAGGTAGAAGCGTGCAGCGCGTTCCAGGATCAGCGCCCGGTGCCACGGGCGCGCCCGTACGGAAGCCTCTCTCTGCGCCATGTCAAACGTGTACGCCGCCTCGCGGAAGTCTCCGACAGCCCACGCCCGCTCCGCCTCCATCATGCGTAACAGGTGCAGGAAGTTGGCCGGCGCGTCAGCCGCACGTGCGGCCAGCCACTCGACCAGCTCGTCGAGCTCGGCGAGCTCTGTGTCACGCCGATCCGCTCCTGCCGCACGAACCTGTGCCGCCATGCCCAGGGCAAGCAGCACCCGCGCCACCGCCATCGCATAGTTCGCTCCGACCATTGGCCTAAAGGGCATCACCGCTGCCGCATGCCGGGTCAGATCGACCGGATGACCGAGAACGGCTGCGGCGAGCGCCCGGGCCACATGCAGGTTGGCGACGGCGAACGGGTCCGCGGCCAGCATGCTCAGCTCGGCTGCCTCGTCGGCCGCCGATTCGACGGACTCGCCTCGCATCACTTGTACCAGTCGGCGAAATATCCGAAATATCGTCTCGGCATGTCCATTGCCGGTGCGGGCTGCGGACGCCAGTGCCTCGTCGACCTCAGCGGCGAAGACATCAAGAGACGGCGCGCAGTCCAACAGGTCGTACAACAGTGCGTAGTGGGCCCAGCATGCGTTCTGGAGATCACCGCTCAGGACAAGTCCCTCCAGCGCGCGACGGCCCTCGGACAGATTGTCCTCGAGGGGCGCGAACCAGTGGCCGGTAGTGATCACATATACGAACTGCGCCTGCCACACATCAGGCTCATAGCCGAGCGCCTGACCGACCGCCAGGATCCGCCGCAGGATGCGGTGCCCGGTGCGGTAGTCGCCCCTGCGGACGATGGTCACGATCGCGATGTGGCCGGCCGGGCCGAGCAGAGCGCGATCCGGGCCGTGCCATGCCCAGACCTCCAGCGTCTTGATGGTCAGCCAGGCCATCATCGCCTGGTCACAGAAGAAGGCCGCGGGCATGAGCCGGTTGACGAGCTTGATGGTGCTGAGCCGGGACTGGTCCGTGATGCCCGGTCGGTGCAGGTCGTCGGACTCGCTGGTCGTGTCGATCCATCGGTAGAGCGCGTCGAGTCCGCGGTCGATCTCCGCATCGAGATCGTTCTCGTCCGGGACGGATATGCCGAGGTGCCGCAGCTGGTCGAGGCCGAGCCGCATCGCCTCGCCACCGCGTCCCCGGTTGGTGAGACTGCTGACCTGCACCACTGTGGCGGCCGTGAGTTGAACCGGGTGGGTGCACAACCGGCCGATGGTCTGGTACGTGTCGTCCGCCTCCTCCAGCCTGCCGAGGCTGTACAAGGCGGCGTGCCGGTCGGTATGGACTGCGATCAACTGGTCGGTGTCAGTCGGATCGATGACCTCGACCGCCGCGGTCAGGAGCCGCTCGACCAGTGAGTAATTGCTCAGCAGTTTCGCTTCCTCAGCGGCGTGCCGGAAGAGTCCGGCCACCCGCTTCCGTTCCTCGGTGCCATGCACAGCATCAACTACGGGCAGGTACTGCTCCGCCGCCACGGCGAAGAACTCGGGCCGCTCGACCAGGCGCCGTGCCAGACGCAACCGCCTCGCGTCCTGGTCCTGCGCGGCGCGGCCGCCCAGCACGGACTCCCGTGTCCGATCGTGGTGAAACCGCACGCTCTGCCGGCCGTCGGACTCCAGTACCAGTAGGCCATCGCCGAACGCGGGGGCGAGCCGCCGCTCGACCTCGTCCGCCGGCAGCCCAGTCGCGGCAGCTAGGAGGTCCAGCTCCACCTGGCCCGCCAGGCAGGCCATCACCGCGAGCACCTCCGCGGTGGCCGGCGGCAGCGCGGCCACCCGCGCGGCCAGCAGCTCGGCCACATCCACTCGGTCGAGCCGGCGGCGCAGCGCCTCCCAGTCCCATCGCCACCCACCCCCGCCGAGGGTCAGTACCCTGTCGTGGCGCAGCGCGTTGAGTAGCTCCACGATGTCGTACGGATTTCCCCGGGCGGATGGCGCAATCATCTGCGCCAGCTCGGTGGCGGGCGGCGGGGACAGGTGCAGCAGGTCAGCCACCAAGGCCGCCTGCCCTGCTGGCGGCAGGCTACCCAACCGCAGGTGGTGGGGCCCGACTGCCTGGTGACGCCAGCGGGCGAGCATCGGCGTCAGTGGATGGGCGGCGTCGATCTCACTTTCCCGGTACGCGCCGACCAGCAGCAGTCCCGCGATCTGTTCCTCACCGGCGAACACCAGGTCGACGAAGTCCAGCGGCGTCCGCCCGGCCCACTGCAGGTCGTCGACGAAGAACACCACTGGTCGCTTCCGGGAGGAAACGGCACGTAGTGCCTCGACTGCGACACGTGGCGCTCGTACCTGTGCGGTCATCGGATCGCCTGGCTCTGGGCGAACCTTCAGCAGCACCGCCAGTTCCGGCACGGTGGCGGCAGCCAGGCCGGCGTTGGGTCCCAACGCCCGCAACATCCGGTCCCGCACCTCGGCCAGGTAGTCGTCCGGCTCGGCCAGCAGCAGCCGACCCAGCGCACGCAGCGCCTGCCGGACCCCGTCGTACTCCTGGTCACGGCGATACTGGTCGAATTTGCCGGCCACGAACCAGCCGTCGACGCCGGCCGCTATCGGCCGCAGCTCACTGACCAGGGATGTCTTACCCACGCCCGGTGCGCCGCCGACGAGGACCCCGTGAGAGCGTCCGGTCACGGCCTCGGCGAACGCCGCGTCCAGCTCGTCGACCTCCCGGTCGCGCCCGGACAGCCGGGATGGCATCAGCGGACGCGTCAGAAAATCATGCTCGCCAGGATGCACCGCCGCCGCGCCGCGTCGTACCAGGGTGAGATCGTGCACCAACCCGTCGGCGCTCTGGTAGCGGTCGTCGGGTTCCTTCTCCAACAGGTGCGTGATGATGTTCGACAGCCCGGCCGGTACCGACGGATTCACCGCCACAGGCGAGCGTGGGATCCGAGCGAGATGGTCATGAATGATCCGAACTGGGTTGTCCGTGCCGAACGGCGGCGCGCCGGTAGCCAGCTCGTACAGGGTGGCCCCGAGCGCGTACAGGTCGGCTCGCTGGTCGACCGGGCGACCGGTCCGCCCGGTCTGCTCCGGCGCCAGGTACGGCACCGTCCCGACAGTTGCCCCGTGGTACGTGAACTCCGGCCGGACCGACGAAAGAGCTGTGGCAAGCGCGAAGTCGATCAGGCAGGGAACTCCCAAGTCCTTGCTCACCACGATGTTCGCCGGGCAGATGTCCCGGTGCACCACACCCCGGTGATGCATCCCAGCGACGGCCCGCGCCAGCGATTCGGCGAGATCGACCAGCTCGGCCGGATCCAGTGGAGTCGTCCACTCGGACAGCGCCGTGCCATCGACATCGACCAGCAGGATCGATCCCGCGCACTCCACGGCCCCAGCAGCGAGGTGTGCGACCCCCTGGACTCCCGACAGCCGCCCAAGGATCTCGACCTCATGCCGCAACCGCCGCTGCGCGTCTGGTCCCAGCGGTTCCTTTCGGATCACACATCCAGTCGGAAACACCAGCCGAGTGATCCGGGTCTGCTCCGTCGTATGAAGCAGCTCCGGTCGCACCACCGTCACCGGCAAATCCCGGCTCGGGGTCACCCGCTGGGAGACCATCTGGACACCCCCACACCGTGCCGCGGACAGCTTATCTCCCCAGCCTGCCCGAGTCGGGGCGGAAGCAACGAGGGCCCGGACCGCTGACGACCAGACCCTCACCACCCAGGTCACCGCCGTCCACGCGGCATCCCGGGCACCTACGGCGCGCCCACGCATGCGCGCCGACCTGGCCGCCGCCGGGGTGCGGACCAGCCGTAAACGCGTCGCCCGGCTGATGGGACAGGCAGGCGACGCAAGGGGTTCACCGCCCTCGACGGATCAGCCTCACCCGCCGAGACCGTGCCGCCCGCCTCCCACCAGACCTGGTCGGACGCGGCTTCGCCGCCCCAGCCTCGAGCCAGGTCTGGACAGCGGACGTCACCCAGAGGGACCGTTCAGCGGGGCTGCATCTCGGGTCGGGAGTCTCCGCTCTCGAGTACTGCTGGGCCTTGACAGTCCGGTCGTTCGTCTCCTCATGGCCGATTCCGCGAGGGCCACATGGCCTGTGCTGGCCCTGCTCAGTGGCCGGCTCCCTGTCCCGGCCGGTTGTGTGGCGGCCGGGTGGCTACTGGTTGGTCAACTTGTCGGCGATCTGGTCGATGAGGCCCTGTTCGATGATCGGCGGCGGGACGTCCTGGATGTTGGTGACGTCGAGCTCGACGGCCACCTGGCCGACGTAGAAATAGATCGTGTCGAAGACGTAACCGTAGGTGCCGTATTCGTCCGTGATGCCCATCGAGGTGCGGACCAGCGCGGTGGCCCCCGCGGCGGGGACGGTGTCTCGACCGCGACGATCTCGTAGGTGAAGCCGTTCTCGTCCTCGCCCGCCAGCTGGTCCTCTGTCGCTGTTCTCGTCGCCAGCGCCGCCCGAGCTCTCGAAGCCCGCGGTCTCCTCGCCCGCCGTGAGCACATAGTCCCCCGCGCGCAGGATCCTCGCCGGCGCGACGGTGGCCTGCGTGGGCGGGGCCGCCGGCCCGGTCGTCCCCGGCCCGGTCGCCCCCGACCCTGCCGCCGCGGGCGGCGGCGCTGCGGGGTCGACTCCGTCTCGGAGCCCCCTTCAGGGCGTGGATGTGAGAGGAATCCACCAGCGCCCGGTGCAAGTCGAGTAGCCCGTCGGCGTCGCACTCGGCGAGCAGCTGCTCGCGCAGCTCCGGCCAGGCCCCGGCCTGCACCCAGTCCTGCAGGCGGCGCCAGCAGGTCACCCCCGACACCCCGAACAGCGTGCTCGGCAGCTCCCGCCAGGGCACGTAGTTACGCAGCACCCATAGGATTCCCGTCAGCGCCGCCCGGTCGTCGAGCGGCAATCGGCCTGGGTAGCGGAACCGCCGTTCCCGAGCCGGGATCAGCAGCGTCAGCCGCGTCCACACCTCCGCGCTCACCACCAGGACAAGTCTTTTTCGAACGCGACACCGTCCTGAGCGCCGATCGCAAGGAAGGCGTACAACGCTAACTCTCAAATACTGACTCAATCAAAGACCTTACTGTCAGGGTACCTCCCGGCCGCGGGGGTCGAGGACGCAGGTAAAAGAGGACTGGAATGCCCAGCGGGGGCCTGCTCGGCCCGCCAGTACTGACGATTAATGTGTGGTGTTAATGGGTCTGGTGATGGCTGGTGGTGGGCGGGTACATCTTTTGCTATGAGGTATGCGACGGGTGGCGGGTTGACGCCCGCCGGGCAGGTGGAACGGGAGCGGGTTCGGTTGGCCGCGGCTGACCGGTTCGCCGCGGGAGCGACACGGACGGA
>NZ_UBIZ01000121.1:0-1720 GCF_900465275.1 Parafrankia sp. Ea1.12
GGGAGTTGCCGGAAAATAACTTCTGCTTTTGACCATGCTCTGTGGGGGTAGGGTTCCGGGGGTGGAAGGGACCGAGGAGGTCCTGGCGGAGAAGTTCGCGGTGTTGCTGCCGCATCTGGACGAGCGTCGGCGGCGGCTGGTGCTGGGGGCGGACGCCAGGGTGTTGGGGCATGGCGGGATCCGTCTGGTGGCGCGGGCGGCGGGGGTCTCGCAGGACACCGTCTCGCGTGGGGCGGCGGAGTTGGACGGTGGCCAGCCGCCGTCCGGGCGGGTTCGGCGTGCCGGTGGCGGGCGTAGACAGGCGCGGGAGAAGGACCCGTGCCTGGTGGGCGCGCTGCTGGCGCTGGTCGAGCCCGACCAGCGTGGGGACCCGGAGTCGCCGCTGCGGTGGACGGTGAAATCGACCCGTGCGCTGGCGGGAGAGCTGACCCGGTCCGGGCATCCGGTGAGCGCGGACACGGTCGCGGTCCTGCTCAAAGCCGAGGGGTTCAGCCTGCAGGGCACCTCGCGGACAACCGAGGGCGCCCGCCATCCCGACCGGGACGGCCAGTTCCGCTATATCAACGACCGGGTCAAGGAATTCACCGCGGCCGGGCAGCCGGTCGTCAGCGTGGACACCAAAAAGAAAGAGGTCCTCGGCGACTACGCGGTCGCCGGCCGGGAATGGCACCGCACCGGGCAGCCGGTGCCGGTACGAACTCATGACTTTCCCGCCAAGGACGCACCCAAAGCGGTGCCCTACGGCATCTACGACCTGACCGCCGACACCGGCTGGGTGGCGGTCGGCTGCGACGGCGACACCGCCGCGTTCGCGGTGGCGACCGTGCGCCGCTGGTGGGACGGGGAGGGCCGGTACCGCTACCCGACCGCGACCCGGCTGCTGATCACCGCGGATGCCGGCGGGGCGAACGGCTACCGGGTCCGGGCGTGGAAGAAGAACCTGGCCGACTTCGCTCACAGCAGCGGTCTGGAGGTGACGGTCTGCCATTTCCCGCCGGGAACGTCGAAATGGAACAGCATCGAGCACCGGTTGTTTTCCAGGATCAGCATCAACTGGCGGGGACGCCCGCTGACCAGCCACGAGGTCGTCGTCCACACGATCGGGGCGACCACCACCCGCACCGGGCTGACCGTGCACGCCGAGCTCGACCCCGGCGCCTATCCCACCGGGGTCACCGTGCCCGACGAGGTCATGGCGACTTTGCCATTGACCGCGCACGACTGGCACGGCGCCTGGAACTACACCCTGCGGCCACAACCGCCGGCACCGGCCGTCGTCCCGCGTTACACCGACCGCGCCCAGCCCGAGGACCTCGCCCCCGAGTGGCTGCACCACCCCACCCTCACCGGTATGGAACGCCCCGCCTTCACCGCTTTGCTGGCTGCTGTCGAACGGTACGTGCTCGACCACCCACCGATCAGCTTGCATCACAAGCACGCCCGGTGCCGCGTCCTGCGCCGCGGTCCGTTGTCGCTGTCCGACCGGCTGCTGGTCACCGTGATCCACCACCGGTGGAAAACCCAACACCAGGCACTCACCCGACTGCTGGGCTCACCCCGAGCAGCCGTCAGCGACGCCATCCACGAGATGACCCCCGTCCTCGACGGCCTCGACCGCCACGTTCCACCCGCACCGATCACCGCGCCGACCGCGAGAGACCTCACCGCTCTGATCGACAAGAGCAACATCAAACCCTGAAGTTATTTTCCGGCAACTCCC
>NZ_UBIZ01000070.1:0-929 GCF_900465275.1 Parafrankia sp. Ea1.12
GCACCGCCAGATGAACCTCCGCCAGCTCCGCGGAGGGATCGGCCCCCAGTTCCTCGACCAACAGCTGTCGTGCGTCCTCGAACACCGCAAGCGCCTCGGCCTGGCGGCCCGCCCCGGCCAGCGCCCGCATCAGCTGTCCCCGCAGCCGCTCTCGTAACGGATGCTCCCCCACCGCCTCCTGCAGCTCGGCCACCAGCGCCGCATGCCGCCCCAGCGCCAGCTCAGCCTCGGCCAGGTCCTCCACCGCGGCGACGCGCTGCTCCGCCAGCCTGATTGTCTGCACGGCGGCGAACGGCGCATCCACCACGTCGGCGAGCGCGGGTCCCTGCCACAGCCCAACCGCCTCGCGCAGCAGCGCCGCCGCATGGGTGTGCTCGTCCGCCTCCAGGGACCGCCGCCCCTCTCGTACGAGGCGCGCGAAGCGGTGCACGTCCACCTGCTCCGGGTCGGCCGCCAGCCGGTACCCGGCCGGGTGCATCTCGATCGGCACCGCCACCCCCGCCGCCCGCAGCCCGCGGCGCAGCCGCGACACCTGCGACTGGAGGGCGTTCACGGCGCCGTCGGGCGGCTCCTGGCCGTACAGGCCGTCGATCAGCTGCTCCGTGCTGACCACCCGGCCGGCGTTCAGCGCCAGCAGGGCGAGGAGCGAGCGCGGCCGCGGCCCGCCGACGTTCACCGTCGCCCCCTCGCCGGACCGCACCTGAAGTGGCCCCAGCACGCTTATCCACATGGTCTGATTCTCGCCTGCGCCGCGCGGACGGCTACTCCTTCGCACTTCCGCGACAACCTGCTCGAGTTCTGACTAGTGGTCGTCGCCGTTAGTTCGTCGGTTATGCGGCGAGGCTGAGGCGGTTGGCGGTCTTGAGGAGATCGGCGCGGGTGTACTTCCAGCCGAACGGGGCCGCGGTCTGGTTGTAGAGGTCCTGGAA
>NZ_UBIZ01000568.1:0-249 GCF_900465275.1 Parafrankia sp. Ea1.12
ACTGGGCGCACCAGCGGGCGCCCTGCACCGCGATGTCGGTGACGCCGGCCCGGTCCAGGCCGAACACGACCCGGCGCTGCAGGGTGGACGTCGAGTTGTACAGGTGGATCAGGGCGCGGCGGGAGCCAGACCGACTTCGACTTCGTCCGTCAGCTGATCGAGGATGACCTGATCCCCGACGACGTGACGATCCAGGTGCTGACCCAGGCCCGCGAGGAGCTGATCGAGCGCACCGTCACCTCGCTGGTC
>NZ_UBIZ01000528.1:0-497 GCF_900465275.1 Parafrankia sp. Ea1.12
AGAGCTTGTCTCACGTGGCCAGTTTCTTCCAGCAGGTCAGCGTCGCTGCCAGGGCGAGGAATCCGAGGAAGTTGTGGCCGTTGCGTTCGTAGCGGATAGTGAGGCGGCGGTAGCCGCCGAGCCAGGCGATCGTCCTTTCGACCTTCCACCGGTGGCGGCCGAGCTTCTCGCTGGACTCGATGCCCTTGCGGGCGATCCGGGGCACGATGCCGCGGTCGCGCAGGAATCGGCGCAGGTCGTCGCTGTCGTAGGCCTTGTCGGCGCGCAGCTTGACGGGCCTGCGGCGCCGCGGCCCGCGCCGGGAACGGACCGCGGGGATCCCGGTGACCAGTGGGATCAGGGCGTGGCCGTCATGCAGGTTGGCACCGGAGACGCCGACGACCAGCGGGAGACCGGCGGCGTCGGTGAGCACGTGCAGTTTCGAGCCGGCCTTGCCGCGGTCGACCGGGCTCGGACCGGTCAGCGAGCCCCGCTCGCTCGCACGCTCGCGGAGTCCA
>NZ_UBIZ01000096.1:0-12340 GCF_900465275.1 Parafrankia sp. Ea1.12
GCCCGGCCCGGGCCCGGCGGCACCGGGTCCGGGCCCGGGCCGGGCGGCACCGGATCGGGAACCGGGCTGGGCGGGACGGGGTCGGGCCCCGGGCCGGGCGGCGTCACCGCGCGCCAGATCAACCCCGGACCCGCTGCCACGACACCACCCCCGGCACCACCCGTGGCGGCTCCGGCGGCGCCACCTTGGGCTCCGCCCGCGGCTACGCCCCCGCCGTCATCCGGTCCGACGTCCACCCTGTTGATCAACCCCATGCTCCTGGTCCACATGGTCGGAACCTCCTCGTCTCCGCATGGCCCAGACCCGCTCGCCGCGCGCCGGCGTCTGGTGATCTCTCTCGTCGCCTACCCGCGTCACCGCGGGGCACACCCCCGCGCTGCCGGTCCGTGATCGCGCGGCCACCCGTCGGCCACCGGTCAGCCACCCGTCGGCCACCGCGGCTTCCCCCCGGCCCGACCGGTCGCGCCATGACGTCGGACGGCCACGCCCAGCGGTCACGGACATCCCTGGTGGGACGCGCCCGGCGGCCCGTGGGCGACCGTCGCTACGATTCCCGGGATGCTTCGGCCATCTCCGGACAACTCACCTTGATCAACAGGTCGGACGCCCGACCGGCGGTGAGGGATCACCTCTGTCCGGTTATGTAGGCCTGCGACGTCGACGGGGAGGGTGCCGGTGGTGGAGCCGATCCTCGCGATCGACTACGGCACCTACAGCGCGTCCGCGGCGCTGGTCGTCGACGGCAAGGTGGCCACGGTCCGGGAACCCGCGAGCGGCGCCGCCGGCTGGCCGGCCTCCGTGTTCGCCGACGGCGAGCTGCTGGTGGTCGGCACCCTCGCCGAGCGCCGCAAGCGGATCTGGCCCGCGGCCTACCGCGGCGGGGTCAAACGTGACCTGACCAGGAACGCCGCCGTCACCCTGGACGGCCGCGCCCACCAGCCGGCCGCGCTGGTCACCGCGGTGCTGGCGGCGCTGCGCGCCGAGGCCGAGGTCCAGCTCGCCGGGGAGGCGCTGCGCCGGGCGGTCGTGACCGTGCCGGCCAGCTACGACCCGGCCGGGCCGCTGCGGCGGACGATGATCCGGGCCGCCGAGGAGGCCGGCTTCGTCGACGTCGACCTGCTCGCCGAACCAGTCGCCGCAGCCTGGGCGCCGATGGGCCCCGCCGGCCCGCAGCCCGGCAACCTCGTCCTCGTCTACGACCTCGGCGGCGGGACGTTCGAGGCGGCCCTGGTGGTGGTCGGCGAGGACGGCCGCCACGAGCTGCTCGGGCACGCCAGCCTGCACGACTGCGGCGGGCGTGACTTCGACCAGCTGCTTTTCGACGAGATCCTCGGCCACTACGGGCCGGGCCTCGAGCCGCTGCTCAACCCGACCGGCGTCGGCGAGGTGTTCCAGACCGCCGCCAGCCGGACCCGCCACGAGCTGCTCGACTTCGCCCGCGCGGTGAAGCACCAGCTCACGGATGTCGCCTTCGTCGAGGACGTCTTCAGCCCCGCCGGCCTGCTCGTCAGCCTGGAACGGGACCGGTTCGACAAGCTCGCCTCCCCGACCCTGGCCCGGACGATGGCCTGCTGCCAGCACCTGCTGGAGAGCACCGGCATCAGCCCGGGGCAGCTCGACGGCGTGCTGCCGGTCGGCGGCTCGTCGCGGATGCCGGTGGTCACCGAGATCCTCGCCGGCCGGCTCGGCGTCGGCACCGACTGGCCGCACCAGCACGTGTTCACCGCCCCGGAGCCGGACCAGGCCGTCGTGCTCGGCGCGGCCTCCTGGGCGGCGACGGTCTCGACCCGGCGCACCGTCGCCGCACGGCCCGACCCGGTGGTGCGCCCGGCCCGCTGGGACATTCCCGGCGGGCGGGCCACGATGGTCCGCTGGCTGGTCGAACCCGGGGCCCGCTTCGACGCCGGGGCGGTGCTCGCCCGCGTCCGGCTGACCGACGGCGCGCTGTTCGACCTGGCCGCCGAGGGTCCGGGCAGCCTCGTGGAGACCCACGCCGAGCCGGGTTCGGCCGTGCGCGACGTCGACTGGCTGGCCACGACGCTGCCGTCCGGCCCCGCGCCGGCCGGCTCGGCCCGGCCCGCCGACCTGCGCGGATTCGAGCGCAGCAACCGACCGTCCCGCAACGTCGAGGTGACGACGCGGGTGACGCTGACCGGGCACGAACGCGACGTCACCTCCGCCGCGTTCTCCCCCGACGGCCGGCTGCTCGCCACCACCAGCAAGGACGGCACCCGGCTGTGGGACACGACCACCGGCCGCACCGTCGGACGGCTGAGCGGGCGCAAGATCTCCGCAGTGCACGGCTGTGCGTTCTCCCCGGACGGCGACCTGCTCGCGACCACCGGCAGCGACAAGACCGCGCGGATCTGGGAGATCGCGACCGAGCGGCTGGCCCTCACCCTGGCCGGCCACAAAGGCCCCGTCTACGGCTGCGCGTTCTCCCCGGACGGCCGCCTGCTCGCGACGGTCAGCACGGACCGCACGGTCAAGCTGTGGGGGGTCTCGACCGGAACCAACATCGCCACGCTGACCGGGCACCGCGGCTCGGTGTACGGGTGCGCGTTCTCCCCGGACGGCCGGCTCCTCGTCACCGCGGGCGCCGAGTCGACCCTGCTCTGGGACGTCACGATCGGCGAGACGATCACGAGCCTGGCCGGGCACACCAACTTCGCGAACGGCTGCTCGTTCTCCCCCGACGGCCTGCTGCTGGCCACGACCAGCAACGACGGCACCCGTCTCACCGACACCCCGACCGGGACGACCACACTCACCCTGCCCGGCTCGGCGCAGAGCTGCGCGTTCTCCCCGGACGGCGTCCTGCTGGCGACGGCGAGCACCGACGACACCGCCCGACTGTGGGACGTCGCCACCGGGACGGCGGTGGCGACGCTGACCGGTCACAGCAGCACCGTCATGGCCTGCGCGTTCGCGCCCTACGGCCTGCTGCTGGCCACCACCAGCACGGACAAGACCGCCCGGCTGTGGGACATCACCTACACGCCGGACTCGGCGCGCTGACCGGGCTGCGCACCCGGATCTCACGCATCCGATGACCTGGGGCTTTACTCCCGATCATCCGGCTATAGCCTCCCCTCGGCAGTTTTGGTCCGAGGTTGTGGAGGAACAGGCGTGTTCGGGTGGCGGAAGGTCGTCAGTAGTGGTCGCGGTGTCGTCGAGCCCCCGACGCGGCTGATCACTCCGGGGCTGCGGGGCTTCAAGCAGTTCCTGATGCGGGGCAACATCGTCGACCTGGCCATCGCGGTGGTCGTCGGCACGGCGTTCACGGCCGTCGTCCAGTCGCTGGTGAAGAACATCCTCACGCCGTTGATCGCCGCGATCGGCGGCGAGCCGGACTTCTCCAGCCTGACGTTCACCATCAACGACAGCAAGTTCAGGTACGGGACGTTCATCAACGATGTGATCGCGTTCATCGTTGTCGCGGCGGTGATCTACTTCGTGATCGTCCTGCCGCTCGCCAAGGCGAACGAGATGCGCCAGCGTGGCGAGGAACCGGAGCCGCAGGAGGAGCCGGCGATCAGCGACGAGGCGAAGCTGCTCACCGAGATCCGCGACCTGCTCGCGGCGAACAACAACCCCGCCGCCGCGCCGCTGGCCGGCCAGCCGCCGCAGTACGGCTGACGGACAGCGGTCGGACGGCCGACCTGCCGGGCCGGGCTCGCCGTGGGCCCAGCCCGGCGGCCTCGGACCCGGGGCTCCAGTCGCCGGTCACTCGAACCCCGGGCGCCACGCGCCGGACGGGCGCCTCAGCCGAGGCGCCGGTCAGGCGTCGAAGCCGGGCTGGTCGCTCGGGCACTCCAGGTCGAGATCCGCGGCGACGGCGCTCGGGACGATGCCACAGCCGACCTCGTAGCTGCCGATCTGGATCAGCTCCCACCCCGAGTCGCCACGGTGCAGGACGCCCTCGGCCCGGTCGACCTCGTCCGTGACGGGCACGAGCTCGACCCAGGCCCAGCTCTGGTCGCTGCGGGCGAGGACGGTGCCCGTGACCCGGTAGCTCTCCGGCGGGACGGCGGACGTGAGGGCGCTGCTCCGGACCGCGTTCACGATCACCGACGACTCCTGCGCCGAGGGCACCACGGTGCCGGGCCCGCCGACGCTCGCCGTGACCACGCCGACCCGCTGCGCGGGCACCGGCGGCGCGACCGAGGTGGACCCCGACACCGCGAACGCCGTGCCGACCGTGACGGCGCCGGCGGCCACGACCGTGGCGGCGGTGACAGCGGGACGCACGGCACGCCGGTGGCCACCGGGGCGGGTGGACCGGCGCGGCGAGGCAGGACTGCGGTGGCGGGCCATGGGGTGCACGTACCCAGTCTGCGCAGATGAACCCACCAAATCGAGCGAGTTACCGGTCAGGCTGCCGACAGACCACATCCCACCCACTGCACGCATATGATCACGTTGCGGTGCAAGGGATGCCAGTACCACCAGATGCGACATGCCACCTGGTGGACCGGGGTGAGGACACCATCCGGCCCACCCTCGGCCCGGCTCAGCAACACGGCTCAGCGGCCCGGCCCGGCTCAGCGGTGCCGGCCGCGGGCGGCGTCCGCGGGCCGGATGCGGTACGCGGCCACGGCGGCGGCGAGCAGCCACAGCGGCGCCAGCAGGCCCGCCGAGTAGGCAGCCCGACCGGCAGGGTGGCGCCGATCGATATGCCGGACAGCGCCACGCTCACGGCCCCGAACCAGCGCGGCGGCAGCGGCGGCGAGCACGACACCCCACCAGGCGGCGTACTGCATCTGGCTGACCAGCACGCTGAACACCTCGACGTCGGCCGGCGTGTAGAAGTTGTCGTCGATGCCGCCGGGCACCCCACCGGCGAGCACGTGCTTGAGGCCGAAGGCGAAGATCAGGCAGGCGGCCGCCGCGCCGAAGGCCGTCCGCATCACCGGCACGGCGAGGCTGTCCGGCGCCCGGCGCCCGGCGGCCCAGCGCCCGGGTGAAACCGGCGGCGAACACGATCAGCGCCGCGACGGCCACGAACCCCAGCGAGGCCCCGGCCCTGATGACGGACCCGTGCTCACCCGCCTCGCGGTAGATTGCGTCCGTCCCGGCCTGCGTGATCCCCTCGTCCGGGTCCCAGCCGAGGACGAACGAGCCGAGCGCCCCGAGGACGGCCGCCGCCGCGCCCGCCAGCGGCCAGCGCCCATCGGAGCGACGCGGGCGGCCGTGCAGATCGAAGGTGTCCGGGGAGTCGTAACGGTCCCGGTCAGCACGGTCCCGGTCGACATCGGACGGGTTCCAGGTGTGCATTCGTGGGTCTCCTGCTCCTCGGTCGGTCCGCACCGCCGTGGCCGCGGCACATTCGCCAGGAATGCCGCGAGACGGGGCAGATGGTCGCGGTCACGATCCGGGAGCGGAGCGTCGCGCGGCGAGCCTGGCACCCTGCGGGAACGGGTGAGGCCACCACCACCCGCACCGGCTGGGTGCCCGCCTACCGCGCGGCGCAGCCGTCGGGTGAAATGGTCAGTTCCCCGGGCCATCGGGGCGGCAGGGGCGGGGCGTCCGGATCACGGGGCGCGGGGTGTGAAGGAGCGCGGTTGCCGTGTCGGAATCGCCGGGGTCGCCGGAGCCGTCCAGGTCGTCAGAACCGCCCCGGTCGTCGGAGTTGCCGGAGTTGCCGGGGTCGCCGGGCACGGGTTCGGAGGAGCCCGCCGTCCGGTTACGGTCGGTGTACCGCACCTTCGATGCCGAGACCGCCCCGGTGCACGCGCTGCGGGGCGCCAGCCTGACCGTGGCCCGCGGTGAGTTCGTCGCGGTGATGGGGCCGTCCGGCAGCGGCAAGTCGACTCTGCTGAACGTCGTCGCCGGGCTCGAGCGGGTCGACGACGGGTCGGTCACCGTCGCCGGCATCGCGCTGACCGCGCTGTCCGAGGCCGACCTCGCCCGACTGCGCCGCCACCACGTCGGGATGGTGTTCCAGTTCTTCCACCTGCTCGAGGCGATGTCCGTGGCGGACAACGTCGTGCTGGCGGCCCGGCTGTCGGGGGCGGGCCGGCGGGCCGCCGTCCGGCGTGGGCATGACCTGCTCGACCTGCTCGGGCTGCTCGAGCGGGCTGACTCGATGCCGGGCACGCTCTCCGGAGGCCAGCGCCAGCGCCTGGCGATCGCCCGCGCGCTCGCGAACGAGCCGACCGTGCTGCTCGCCGACGAGCCGACCGGAGCGCTCGACTCCGCCGGCGCCGCCGAGGTCCTCGATCTGTTCACCCGGCTACACGAGCGCGGGCAGACCATCCTGATGGTCACCCACGACCCGCAGGTCGCGGCCGGCGCACAGCGGATCGTCACCATGCGCGACGGTCGCGTCTCCACCAGCGCGAGCGGCGGTGCCGGTGCCGGCACAGGTGCGGCCGGCGTCGCCGGTGCCGGCGGCGCCACGGTTGCGGCCGGCGTCGCCGGTGCGGGCGGCGCCACGGTTGCGGGCGGCGGCGCCGGCCGTGGGCGGGCCGAGGTGTCGGCGTGACCCACCCGCGGCGCCAGCTCCTCACCGCGGCGGCCCTGGCCGGGGCCGCGGTGACCGCCGCGTGCGCCGCCCCACGGCTGCTCGGCGCCGGAACGCCGCCATGGTCCGCCCCGCTGGCCGTGGACGCCGTCCTGCTCACCGCCGGGGTGGCCGCCGGCTGGGCGCCCCACGCGCGGCGCCGTTCCGAACGCGTTCTGACCATCGCCGCCGACCTCGCCTGCCTCGCCGCGATCGCGGCGGTGGGCCTCGCGGGCGCGCTGGCCACCCTCGGGCACCGCCCGCCGGACGGCGGCGAGAGCTTCACCGGCCCGGTCCTGATCGCGGCGGCCCTCGCCGCCGTCCTGGCCGCCGGGGCGCGGGCCCGGACGGCGGCGCTCGTCCGGCACGCCGTGCGGGGCGCCCGGTACGCGCCCGACGACGTCCTGCGGACCTTCGGCGAGGACGCGAGCCGCGGGACCAGCCTGGACGAGGCGCTGGCCGGGCTGGGTGACGCCCTGCGGCGCAGCCTCTCCCTGCAGCGGGTGGAGATCTGGACCGGCGCGGCCGGGCGCCTCACCGCCGCCGTCGTGACGCCGGAGAGCCCACCCCCGGCCGCTCCGGACGCCGGTGGGCAGGACGCCGGTAGGCCCACCGCGGGCGGTTCCGGTACTGCGGGCGGTCCCGGTGCCACCGCCGACGGGCCCGCCGAGGTCGGCTCGACGATCGCCCTCACCGCCGGTGATCTCATCGTGCTCGCGCGGACCAGGGTGGCGGGGCCCGGGTGGCTGTCGCTGTGGGTCCCCCAGCTCGCCCGCCGGTACCTGGACACCCAGGTACGGGTCGTCCCCGCCCGCGCCGGCGGCGCCCTGCTCGGGATGCTCGTCGCCCAGCGGCCACCGGAGGCCCCCCGGTTCTCCGAGGCCGAGGACCGGATGCTCGCCGAACTCGGGACACGGGTCGGCACCGTCCTGCACAACCGCCAGCTCGACGCCAACCTGCGCGACGCGCTCACCGACCTGCGGCACGCCAACGAAGAGCTGCGCGGCTCCAGGGCCCGCCTGGTCGCCACCGCGGACGCCGAGCGGCGCCGGATCGAGCGCGATCTCCACGACGGGGCGCAGCAGCAGCTGGTCTCGCTCGCCGTCGGCCTCCGGCTGGTCCGCGACCTCATCTCGGACGGTGACTCGGACGGCAGCGGCTCGCACGACAGCGGCTCGAACGACGGCGGCTCGAACGACGGCGACGGGTCCGGGCCCGGCGCGCCGGAACGCGACGAGGACCTGGCCGCCGCCGACGAGCTGCTCACCGCCATGGCCGAGCAGGTGACCGAGACGATCACCGAGGTCCGCAACCTCGCGCACGGCATCTACCCGCCGCTGCTGCGGTCCTCGGGCCTGACCGAGGCGCTGCGGGCCGCCGGGCAGCGTTCCACGGTGGGCGTGACGGTGCGGGCCGACGACATCGGCCGCTACCCCCCGGACGTCGAGGCCGCCGTCTACTTCTGCTGCCTGGAGGCGTTGCAGAACGCGGCCAAGCACGCCCCCGGCAGCTCGGTGGAGGTGACGCTCGGCGAGCGGGAGGGGTCGCTCACCTTCGCCGTGTGGGACGACGGCGCCGGCTTCGAACCGGAGAGCTCCGCACGTGGCCACGGCATGACGAACATGGCGGACCGCATCGGCGCGATCGGCGGCACGCTGCGCTGGGAGTCGTCCCCCGGCTCCGGGACGGGCGTCATCGGCGTCGTGCCCGTGGGTGGCGGCTGATGGCCGTCCTCGGCGCGATCGGGATGATCGCGCGCAGTGAGCTGCGGCGGCGGTGGGCGGCACTGGTCGCCCTCGGCGTGCTCATCGGCATGGTCGTCGCCGTGGTCGCCGGGACGGCGGCGCTCGTCCGGCGCACCGCCACGGCGCACGACCGACTCGAGCGTGCCTCCTCGGTCGCGGACCTCCAGGTGAGCTACTTCAGCGACGACCCGGAGCTGGCCCGCAGGGTGGCCGCCATCCCGGGGGTCGCGCAGGCGTGGGCGGGCGTCGGGATGGTCGGGCGGCTGGAGGACCAGCCGTCGCTGGCCTACATCGGCATCATCGGCGGCCCGGCCGATCACCGCGGCCTGTACGAGCCCGTGGTGGTCCGTGGGCACGGGTATGACCCGGCCGCGCCGGACGAGGCCGTCCTCGACGAGCGGGCGGCCGCCCGGTGGGGGGTGGGCGTCGGCGACACGCTGCGGCTGCGGCTGCTGACGCCGTCGGACTTCCTCAGCTTCGACACCGGTTTCGGCACCCCGGGCGGGCCCGTCCTGAAACTGACGATCACCGGCCTGACCAGGATGGCCAGCGAGAACGCCCGGCAGATGCCGCTGGCTGTCAGCCCAGCGCTGGCAAGCCGGCTCGATCCCGTCTCCACCGCGGTCATGCTGCGGCTCGAGCCCGGCCCGCGGACCGTCGCGGCCGTCAGCACGGCGCTGCGGCGGCTGGGAGACGGCCTGGCGCGCGACCCGCTGGCCGGGGAGTTCCCCGCGCTGCAGGTGTCCCGGCCGGCGACCGACGGCGACGCCCGCATCGCCGCGACCCAGCGCGTCCTCGTCACCGGGCTGGTCGTCTTCGCCGCCGTCGTCGGCGTCGCCGGCCTCGCCGCCGCCGGGCAGGCGTTCTACCGCCACCACGCGGCGAGCGCGCACGCCCAGCGCATCGAGGCGGTGCTCGGCCTGACCGGGCTGGGCCGCGCCGGCGCGCGGACGCTGGCGGCGCTGCCCGCCGCCGGGCTGGCCGGGGTGACCGCCGCCGCGGGCCCCCTCATCGCGGGCCTGCTGGAACCGCTCGGGCCGCTCGCCTGGGTGGAGCCCCACCCGGGCTACGCGCCGCACGTCGCGCTGGTGTGCGGCGCCGGAGCGGCGGGCCTGCTCATCACCCTCCTGCTCGCCGGCGGCACCGCGGCCCGAACCGGACGTCGCCCGGCAGACCCGGGACCTCTCGTGCCCCGCCTGGGCATGGCCGCCCTGGCGGCCGGGGCCTTCGGGCCGGCGGCCCGGTTCGGCTCGTCGGCCGTGTCACCCCTGCCGGCCGCGTCGTCCCTGTCACCGGTCGGCTCGGCGGCGGCATCGGCGGCGACGGGCCAGGGTGGGGCCGGATCCCCGCTGGCCCGCGGCGCGGCCTGCATGCGCGGCCCGGTCTGGCTGTGGATCGGAACCGCGTTCGCGCTCGGGCGCCGCCGGGACCGCTCGCCGGCCACCCGCCGGCCCGCCGTCGCGGGCGCGGCCATCGGGGTGACCGGGCTGGTCGCCGCCGCGACGATCGCCGCCGGCATGAACCGCCTGGTCGACGAGCCGCAGCGGTACGGATGGAACGCGGATCTGGAGATCACCGACGCGCGCCCGGAGATCGTCAACCGGCTCGCGGCCGACCCCCGGGTCGCCGCCGTCAGCATGCTCGACGCCTCGACCGCGACCATCGAGGTCGACGCCGGGGGCCGGGCGTTGCGGGCGCCGGACCCCATCCAGGGCGACGGCCCGGGCGACGCCGGCCCCGGGGCGATCGGGCGGGGGGACACCAGCCCCGGCGAGGACGTCGCCGTCTACTCCCTCGCGCCGAAGGCGACCACGCGCGCCGGCCCGGTGACGTCCACCGGGGCGGTGGGATGGACGATCTTCGAGGGTGTGGTGCCGCGGGGCCCGAACGAGGTCGTCCTCGGCCCGCGGGCCGCCCAGCGGTTCGACCTCGGGGTGGGCAACACGGTGAGCGTGGCGGCGAACGACGGCGGGCACGCCGTGCTCACCGTCGTCGGCATCGGGATCGGCCCCGTCCCCGGCGGGGAGCGGCTCGGCGAGAGCATGCTCGTCGAGCCGGCCACGCTCGCCCGGGTCCAGCGGACGCAGCCGCTGCGCAGCGCGCTCGTCCGCGCCGTCGACCCGGTGAACCCGGTGAACCTCGCCGCCGCGCTGGGCACCGAGTACGAGCTGGACGTCGGCCGCCCGCCGACCGAGATCGCCAACCTGGGCGGCATCGGCCGGCTCCCGGCCCTGCTCCAGACCGTGCTCGCCGCGCTGGCCGTGGCCGCCGCGGGTCACGCCGCCGGAACCACCTGGCGGCGCCGCCACGGCGAGCTCGCGATCCTGCGCACCCTCGGCTTCACACCGTCCCAGACGGCCCGCATCCCGCTGACGACCTCGTGCGTGAGCGCGGCGCTGGCCGTCGCCGTCGGTATCCCGGCCGGCATGTTGATCGGACGTCTGGTCTGGTGGGAGATCGCGACCGCGACCGGGGTGTCCGCCGACCTGGCGATACCCGTGCGGGTGCTCGCCGTGCTCCCGCCGGCCGCGATCGCCGTCGGCCTGCTCGTCGCCGCCCTGCCCGCCTGGCGCGCGTGGCGGCTGCTGCCGGGGGCCGTCCTGCGCGGGGAGTGACCACCCCCCGCACGGGCCAGCCCCGGCTATCGGGGGCTATCGGGGCGGATCGGACGGCGGCGTGCGCCGGCTCCAGATCTCGCGTAGGACGCTCGGCGCCAGGTCCTCCTTGCACAGGTAGTCCAGCCCGCTGGCCGCGACGGCCGCCGGCAGGTCCGTCCGCCCGTACGTCGAGCACAGGACGACGACCGTGTCGGGCGCGTCCTCGCGGATGCGCGCGCCGGCGACCACGCCGTCGATACCGGGCAGGTTGACGTCCATGAGCACCAGGTCAGGGCGCAGCTCGGCGGCGGCGGTAAGCGCGTCCTCGCCCGTCTCGGCCTCACCGGCGAGGACGAAACCGGCGGCACGGCGCAGGACCGCGCGCACGGCGAGCCGGAAGGGCCGCTGGTCGTCAACGACCAGCACGGAGACCGCCGGAGGGGAGCTCATGGACACAGTCTCGCCGTGCGGCTCACGGTGCCCAAGGGTGCGACCATGTCATCAGGTCGGTGTGGCTACCTTCCCCGTCGACCCGCTTGCGGGGCGATGCCCCGAGTGCAGGTAGAGCAGGACGGCCTTCACCCGCCGGTTCAGGTCGGGCTCGTCGGTCAGGCCGAGCTTCGCGAAGATCGAGTTGCTGTGCTTCTCCACCGCCCGTTCGGACAGGACGAGCGTCCCGGCGATCGCCGCGTTGCTCCAGCCCTGGGCCATGTGGCTCAGCACCTCCCGCTCGCGCGGGGTCAGCCGGTCCAGCTCGGTGTGCTGGCGGCGCGCGTTCGCCGCGACCAGCCCCTCCACCACCGCCGGGTCGATCACCGACTCCCCGGCCGCGACCGCGCGGATGGCCCGCAGCAGGTCGTCCACGCCGGCCACCCGCTCCTTGAGCAGGTACGCCCGCCCGGACGAGCCGCCCTCGAGCAACGCGAGGGCGTAGGTGGCCTCGGCGTGCTGACTGAGGACGACGACGCCGACCGCCGGGCGCTCCCGCCGCAGCCACCCGGCGACCTTGATGCCCTCGTCCGAACGGGACGGCGGCATCCTGATGTCGGTCACCACCACGTCCGGATCGTGGTCGCGCACCGCCTGTTCCAGGGACGGCCGATCGGTCGCCGTGCCGACGAGCTCCAGGCCGTCCGCACGCTCGATCAGCGTTGCCAGACCATGCCGGAGCAGGGCGTTGTCCTCAGCGAGGACTACACGAACGGCCATTGGTCCACTGTAGGCGCGGCTTGACACCCGTAGCGGGCCACACGGACACGATGACGTCGTCCCGACGACACCCGCCGGGACAGGCCCGGGGCAGGGGTTCGGGGTCGGGTCGATGACGCGGCCACCGCGGGCCACGGTTGATCATGATGTTCCAGAACTAGTGTCCCGGTCCGGAGATTCGCGCGCAGTAGTGCCCGATCGCGTCGATGATCTGGTCGGCGGTCCTGGTCCACTTGAAGGGCCTGGCGTTCTCGTTCCAGTGACTGATCCAGTTTTCGAGGGCG
>NZ_UBIZ01000071.1:0-1001 GCF_900465275.1 Parafrankia sp. Ea1.12
CGCCCAGCCCGTACCGGCCCGCCAGCGCCGCCAGCGCCGCCTCATCCACCGGCCGGACGGGCAGCACGTCGGCGACCGGGCCCAGCGGCACATCGCGGACCACCCCGACCACGGTGACCGCGGCGTCCACATAGTCACGGGCCGCGGTCAGCCGGCGGCGCGCCCCGGCCGGGAACCCGTCCTCACCCCCGGCGTCCAACGCGGTGAGAATCGCCCGCAGCGACCCGAAACGGCCCAGCAGCGCCGCCGCCGTCTTCGCGCCGATCCCCGCCACCCCCGGCAGACCGTCACTGGGATCACCACGCAGCACCGCGAAATCGGCATAGGCCCGGCCCGGAATCCCGTAGCGGGCACTGATCGACGCCTCGTCGACCACCGCGAACCGTTCCACCGCGTACCGCACCACCACGCCGGTGTCGTCACACACCAGCTGGAACAGATCCCGGTCCCCGGTCAGGATGTCCACCGGCCCGCCACCGGGCCGGCCGCTGTGCCGGGTCGCCAGCGTGCCGATCACGTCGTCGGCCTCGAAGCCGGCCGCCTCCACCCGGGCGATCCCGAACGCGTCGAGCACCGCGTCGATCACCGGTAGCTGCGCCGCCAACTCGTCCGGCACCTCCTCCTCCACCCCACCCGCCCCGGCCGCGGGGCCGGGGGTGGCGTCGGCGACCCGATGCGCCTTGTACGAGCCGATCAGCGCCACCCGGAACGCCGGCCGCCAGTCGGCGTCGAAACAGCACACCAGCCGCCGCGGCCGCACCTCGACGATCTGCCGGGCCAGCACGTCCAGCAGACCCCGCACCGCGTTCACCGCCATCCCGTCAGGGGCCCGCACCGACCGGGGCACCCCGTGAAAAGCCCGGAAATACAACGACGGGGTGTCCGCGAGCAGCAGCCGATCCACACCCCCACCACCCCCCACCCGCGGCGCGGGGTCTGCTGGACGTGCTGGCCCGGCAGATCGTCGAGGTGCGGCCGCGGCGGCTGGTGTGAGGTCACTG
>NZ_UBIZ01000122.1:0-20342 GCF_900465275.1 Parafrankia sp. Ea1.12
GTGCTCGAGGGGCCGGATTCGGCGGCGGCGGTGCTGGGGATGGCGGTGGCGGCGGAGCGGGCGGCAGCGGGACCGACGGCGGCAGGGTGGGCAGTGATCCGAAGGACGCCGCGCGCTCCCACTGGGCCGGGGGCCGCTCCCCGGTCGGTGTGGCGGCGGTCCCGACGTCGGGCGTCCACCCGCCCGCGGACGGCGCCGGGGCGGGACTGGGCAGAGGAGCGGTGGCCTCGCCCTCGATCACCGCCCGCCCGGGCGCCGGAGCCCGCGCCGGCGTCGGCTGGGCCGGCGGCGGCGCAGACGGCGGCCGGACAGACGGCGGCGCAGGCGGCGGGACGGCCTGCTGACCGGACGACGGCGCGGGAGCGGGCGCGCCCGGCGGCACCTGCCGGTCAGGTGGTGTCTGCCGGTCGGACGGGGGCGCCTGGTGCCGGTCAGGTGGGGCAGCCGCGGGCGGAGGGACCGCGGGCGGGCCGGCCGGAGCGGGCGAAGCGGGCGTCCGCCGGACGGCCGGCGGAGTCGGCGGCGGTGCGCCGCGCCCCGGCTCGGGCCGCGGGCGGCTGCGGGTCTGCCGGCGGCTGACCGTCGCCCGGCCGGGCTGGGTCTCCTGCGACATCCGCATGCCCAGCAGGGAGACCGGGCGGGCGTCGCCCTCGGAGTCGCTCTCGCCGCCCGCCTCGGGCGTCACCGGCTCCGGTTCGGCACCGAACGGGTCGCGGCCCGCTCCCGGGTAGTCGGACCCCTCGGAGCCCGAATCGCGCGAGGACGGCCCACCGGCCGCGTCACGTTCAGACCCGTGGCCCGTCACCTGCATGTCCCCACCTCATGTGTGTCGACCGTCCGAAAGGTCGGCACCGGTGGTGAGCCCCCCGCCCACCGCCGGTGCCGACCTGTCGCACCGGAACCTCGCCATGAGGTGACACGGACGCGGCGATCCCCCTCAGACCCGCTCCCGCAACCACCACCGTGCGGCAACCGTACGCCCCGACGGCGACGCACCTGACCAGGCCCTGCCGCACCAGACCCTGCCGCACCAGACCCTGCCGCGCGAGGTCACCGATACGGTTCGAAACCACAGTCTCGCGGAACGTGTGACATCACAAGTACGCCGGGCCGTCACCGCCCGGTGACGACGGCCCGGCGACCGACGGCCCACCGGGGGCCCACACCGGTGGCCGGGCCCCGGCGAGGGCACGGCCGGCGGCTACCCGCGGCCGGCCGCGCCGCGGCGGCCCGTCAGGTGAGGGCGCCGATGCCGCGCAGGATGACGGCGGTGTCGAGCGCGGCGAGGGTGGCCTCGCGGCCCTTGTCCTCCGCCGAGCCCGGCAGGCCGGCACGGTCCCTGGCCTGCTCAACGGTGTCGCAGGTCAGCAGGCCGAAGCCGACCGGCACCCCGGCGTCGAGGGTGATCCGCACCAGGCCGTCCGTCACGAAGCGGCAGACGTACTCGAAGTGCGGGGTGCCGCCGCGGATCACCGCGCCCAGCGCCACCACCGCGTCGTGGCGCGCCGCCAGGGCGGCGACGACCACGGGCAGCTCGACGGCCCCGGAGACCCGCACGACGGTTGGCGTGGCCGTGACGCCCGAGTCCTTCGCCGCGCGCAGCGCGCCGGCGAGCAGCGCGTCGGTGATCTCCACATGCCACCGGGTGGCCACGATCGCCAGGCGCACCCCGCTGGCGTCGGGCAGTTCCTCGGCGGGTGCTCCGGCGCCGCTCATCGGGCCTCCTCGCAGGCCCGGTCCGCGCGGTCGGCGACCGGGGCCGCCGTCACCGGCCAGCGGTGGGCCTCGTGCGCGCCGGCGGTCTCGTCCCCGCCGACGACCTTCGGCAGGTCAGGCAGGCCGGGCAGGCCGGGCAGGTCGTGGCCCATCCGGTCCCGCTTGGTCGTGAGGTAGCGCAGGTTCTCCGGGGTGTGGGTCACCGGCAGCCCCACCTGCTCGACGATGCGCAGCCCATAGCCCTCCAGGCCCGCGCGCTTCGTCGGGTTGTTGGACAGCAGCCGCAGCCCGCGCACGCCCAGGTCCACCAGAATCTGGGCGCCGGTGCCGTAGTCGCGGGCGTCGGCCGGCAGCCCGAGGGCGAGGTTCGCGTCGACGGTGTCGTGCCCGGCGTCCTGGAGCTGGTAGGCCTGCAGCTTGTGCATGAGGCCGATGCCGCGGCCCTCGTGACCGCGCACGTAGAGCACCACACCCCGGCCCTCGGCCGCCACCGCGCGCAGCGCCGCGTCGAGCTGGTTGCCGCAGTCGCAGCGCTGGGAGCCGAAGACGTCCCCGGTCAGGCATTCGCTGTGCACCCTGACCAGGACGTTCTCCCCGTCACCGACCTCGCCGCGGATCAGCGCGATGTGCTCGACGCCGTCCAGGGTGCCCCGGTATCCGACGGCCCGGAAGGAGCCGTAGCGGGTCGGGATGCGGGCCTCGGCGACCCGCACGACCTGCTTCTCCGTCCGGCGGCGGTAGGCGATGAGGTCCGCGATCGAGATCAGGGCCAGGCCGTGTTCGCGGGCGAAGGCGGTCAGCTCCGGCAGCCGGGCCATGGAGCCGTCCTCGTTGACGATCTCGCAGATCGCCCCGGCCGGGCGCAGGCCCGCCAGCCGGGCGAGGTCGACGGCGGCCTCGGTGTGCCCGGGCCGGCGCAGCACGCCGCCCTCCTTCGCCCGCAGCGGGAAGATGTGCCCGGGCCGGGTCAGGTCGCCGGGCTGGGTGGCCGGGTCGGCGAGCAGCCGGATGGTCCGGGCACGGTCGGCGGCGGAGATCCCGGTGGTGACGCCGGAGCGGGCGTCCACCGAGATCGTGAACGCGGTGCCCATCCGGTCGGTGTTCTGCGGGACCATCTGGTCGAGGTCGAGCCGGTCGACCTCCGCGGGGTCGAGCGGTACGCAGACGACCCCCGCCGTGTGCCGGACCATGAAGGCGAGCAGCTCCGGCGTTGCCGCCTCGGCCGCGAAGATCAGGTCGCCCTCGTTCTCGCGGTCCGCGTCGTCGACCACGACGACCGGCCGGCCGGCGGCGATCTCGGCGATGGCGGTCTCGATCGTCGCGAAGCTCACCGACGCCTCGTCGGATGCCGTCGGGTGGGAGGCGGGCGCCGTCGGGTGGGAGGCGGCCGAGGAGTCGCCGGCCGGGTTCGTGGTCACCGGGTTCGTGGTCATCAGTGTGATCCGTTCAGGTCGGCGTGGAGCTTCTCGACATACTTGGCCACGACGTCCACCTCGATGTTGACCTTGTCACCGACGGCGCGGGTGCCCAGCGTCGTCGCGGCGAGGGTGGTCGGGATGAGGCTGACGGAGAAACTGGCCGGTTCACCGCCGGCCGCGGCGCGGACGTCGACGACGGTCAGGCTGACCCCGTCCACGGTCACCGAGCCCTTCTCGACGAGGTAGCGGTCCAGCCCCGGCGGCAGGCTGACGCGGACGACCTCCCAGTGCTCGGCCGGCACCCGCTCGAGGACGACGCCGACACCGTCGACGTGCCCCTGCACCAGATGCCCGCCGAGCCGGTCGGAGAGGCGGACGGGGCGCTCAAGGTTCACCCGGTCCCCGACCGAGAGGTCACCGAGGGCGGACCTGCGCAGCGTCTCGAGCATCACGTCCGCGGTGAAGCCGCCGGCCGCCGTCCCGGAGGAACCGGCCGGCCCAGATACGTCCCCGCCGGCGGCGCCGTCCGGGGGGTGGACGAACGAGGTCACCGTGAGACAGACCCCGTTCACGGCGACGGAAGCGCCGTGCGTCACGTCATCGAGTACGCCATGACACTCGACGGTCAGCGACGCGGCGTCATGCCGCGGCTCGATGGCGGTCACCACGCCGAGTTCTTCGACGATGCCGGTGAACATCCGACCCCGCACCTCCGGTCCCGGCACGTCCGGGACATCAGAAGGCGACGCGGGTCAGGGCCGACGCGCCCGCGCCGACCCACGCCGGGACGGCCACGCGCACGTGGCCGGCACAGCGGTGCCCCGCGCGCGTCCTCCCATCCGGACTTTCACCGTCGGTCCCGGAATTCCACCAGGTCAACCGGCCGCCACAAGGGCGGACGGGTCGCGGACTATCACCGCCGGCTCGGAGTTTCACCGACCCCGGAGCGCGCGTGCTGTTGTTAGTACACGGTTAAGTCTGACATACGGGCGCCGCGAACGCTCGGGGCGCGGACAGTAATCCACGTCATCCCCACCGGGAAACCGCGCGGGACGCCCCCGGCGGTCACCGCAGCAGGTGGTCGTTCACCGCCCGCACACCGTCAGCGAGCTCGGCGAGCTCGAGCACCTCGACACCGGCTGCGGCCAGCCGCTCGGCACCGTCGCAGTCGACGAACAGGGCCGGCTCCCGCCAGGCGAAGACGACCCGGCGGACCCCGGCGGCGAGCAGCAGCTCGGTGCAGGTACGCGGCCGGGACGCGCGGGCGCTGCACGGCTCCAGCGAGCTGTACACGGTCGCGCCCGCGGGCAGGCCGCCCGGCGGCAGCCGGCGCAGCGCCACCTCCTCGGCATGGTCGGCCGGCTCCTCGGCTCGGGAGTAGCCCTCGGCGACCGGCGTCCCGTCCGCGGCGACGACGAGTGCGCCGACGGCGAACGCGGTGACCGACGGCGGGCAGCGCCGGCCCAGCTCGACGGCCCGGCCCAGCCAGTGCCGGTCGCCTTCCGGGGTACCGGGCAGTGGCCGCCCGCCGGCCGCGGCGCGCGCCTCGCTCACGCCGGCACCCCGCCGACGGCGGCCGCCCCGCCACCCGCATCACGATCAGCGACGGGAGCCGGGGCCGGAGCCGGAGCCGGAGCCGGGGGCGAGGCAAAATCGGCGGCCGGGGCGGTGAGCCTCGGCGCGGCCGCCAGCGCGAGCGCGCGCAGGGACTCGACCGCCGCCGCCGGGTCGTCCAGGCCGAAGACCGCCGTGCCGGCGACGAAGACGTCCACCCCCGCCTCGGCGGAGCGCTCGATGGTCTCCCGGTTGACCCCGCCGTCGATCTGGAGCCACAGGTCCAGGCCGCGCTCGTCGATCAGGCGACGAGCCGCGGCGATCTTGGGCAGGACCTCGTCCATGAACTTCTGGCCGCCGAAGCCCGGCTCGATGGTCATCAGCAGCAGCAGGTCGAAGCGGTGCAGATCGTCCAGGTAGTGCTCGACGGGGGTAGCCGGCTTGACGGCCAGGCCGGTGCGGGCACCGGCCGCGCGGATCGCGTCGGTGGTGCGCGCGATGTCGCCGACCGCCTCGGCGTGGATCGTCACGTTCGCCGCGCCCCGCTCGGCGAAGCCGGGCGCCCAGCGGTCGGGGTTCTCGATCATCAGGTGGCAGTCGAGCGGGGTGTCGGTGACCCGGCGCAGAGCGTCCACCGTGTCCGGGGAGAACGCCAGGTTGGGCACGAAGTGATAGTCCATGACATCGACGTGCAACCAGTCCGCGTGCCCGGCCACGGCGCGCGCCGCGTCCGCGATCCGGCCGAAGTCGGCGGCCAGCATGCTGGGATATATCTGCGCGGTTGCCACGCGGCGAGCGTATCCAGCCTCGCCGGTCAGCGGTCCGCCCGGCGCAGCAGCGCCAGGAACATCGCGTCGGTGCCGTGCAGGTGCGGCCAGAGTTGGACGAACGGACCGTCCCCGAGGCCGCCCGGCGCACCGTCACCGAACGGCGGGCCGGCGAACGGCGGGCAGCGCCGCGCGTCGAGGATGGCGACGTCCCCCCGCTGTTGGGCGATCGCGGTGACCACCTCGGACGTCTCCTCCGGGTGCGGCGAGCAGGTGACATAGGCCACCGCCCCGCCCGGACGCACCAGATCCAGCGCGGCGACGAGGAGCTGGCGCTGCAGCGGCACCAGCGCGGCGACGTCCGCGGGCGTGCGCCGCCACCGGGCCTCGGGCCGGCGCCGAAGCGCGCCGAGGCCGGAGCACGGGACGTCCACCAGCACCCGGTCCGCCATGCCGGGACGCACCGGCGGGAACCGCCCGTCGGCGCGCACCGCCAGGGCGGCCGGGAACCCGGCGAGCGAGGCGGCGACCAGGCCGGCGCGAGCCGCGCGCGGTTCGAGCGCGAGCAGCCGCGCCGGCGGCGGGCGGTGCCCCCCTGCCGCCGGCTCGCGCACAGTCTCCGCCGGCTCGCCGACCGCCTGCAGCGCGGCCAGCAGGGCGGCCTTGCCACCGGGCCCGGCGCACAGGTCCACGGTCAGCCCGGTGTCCCGGCCGATGGTGGGGACCGAGGCAAGGGCCAGGGTGACCAGCTGGCTGCCCTCGTCCTGCACCGACGCGTCGCCCGCCGCGACGGCCGGCAGCGACCCCGGGTCTCCCCCGTCCAGGTGGACGGCGTAGGGCGAGCCGGCGCCGCGCCGTGCCCCCAGGCCGACCGAGGCGGCCTGCGCCACCAGCGCCTCGGCGTCGATCCGGCCGGGCCTGGCGACCAGGTGCACCGCGGGCCGGGTGTCGTTGGCAGCCAGCGCGGCGTGCGCGCCGGCGACGTCCCCACCCAGGGCGTCGAGCACGACGTCGACGATCCAGCGCGGGTGGGCGGTGACCACCGCGAGGTGGCCGGCCGGGTCCTCGGCGATGTCCGGGGCCGAGAGCAGGACCGCGATGTCACCGGCCGCCGCCTCGATCCGCGCGGCGACCCGGCGCAGCACCGCGTTCGCGAACCGCACCGGGCGTTCCCCGCAGGTGGCGCGGACCAGGTCGACCGTGGACGCGACCGCCGCGCGGGGCGGCACCCGGGTCGACAGGAGCTGGTAGGCGCCCAGCCGCAGCGCGTCGCGCACCGGCGGGTCGACGCTGGCGACGGGCCGGCTGGTCACCGTGTCGAGGACCCCGTCCAGGGTGCCCTGGGCCCGCAGCGATCCGTAGGTCAGCTCGGTGGCGAAGCCGCGGTCGCGCGGGGAGAGCCGGCGCCCGGACAGCAGCGCGGGCAGCAGCAGGTTGGCGTAGGCGCCGCGCTCGTCGACAGCGCGCAGCACCTCCCAGGCGAGCAGGCGCGCCGGGTCTGTCGTGCCGCCCCGGCGGGGCGCGGAGACGCTCACGCGAACGCCTCGTCCGTGCCGGGCCGCAGGCCGCGGATCCAGTCGGCCGCCGGCATCGGCGCCTTTCCCTCGGGACGAACCTCGTCAAGGACCACCGGCGTGGTCGCCGTCCCCACCAGTACGAGCCCGCGCTCGGGCACCGCGAGCCGCCCGGGGGGCAGCGGCGGGTGGCCCGCGGGCGCCGGCCGCACGGGACCGAGCTTGACGCGCCGGTCACGGAAGGTCGTCCAGGCGCCCGGCGCCGGGGTGGCGGCCCGCGCCAGCCGGTCAACCGCGACGGCCGGGGCCGACCAGTCGACGCGGACGTCCTCGACGGTGAGCTTCGGGGCCAGCGAGACACCGTCGGACGGCTGCGGGCGGGCCTGCAGGGTGCCGTCCTCGATGCCGTCCATGACGGCCTCCAGCAGCCGCGCGCCGGCGACGGCGAGGCGGTCGAGGAGATCTCCGGACGTGTCCGTGGGACGGATCCGCTCGGTGAGGACCCCGTAGACCGGGCCGGAGTCCAGGGCGGGCTCGATCTCGAACACGCTGGCGCCGGTCATGTCCTCCCCGGCGAGGACGGCGCGCTGCACGGGCGCCGCGCCCCGGTAGGCCGGCAGCAGCGAGAAGTGCAGGTTGACCCAGCCGTACTTCGGGATCTCCAGGGCCGGCCGGGGCAGCAGCGCGCCGTAGGCGACCACCGGGCAGCAGTCGGGGGCGATCTCACCGAGCCGGGCGAGGAAGTCGGGGTCACCGGCGCGGGCCGGGGCCAGCACCTCGAGACCACGTTCGTCCGCCAGCTCCCGCACCGGCGAGGACCGCTGGTGCCGGCCCCGGCCGGCGGGCCGGTCGGGACGGGTCACCACCGCGACCACCTGGTGGCGGGGACTGTCGAGCAGCGCGCGCAGGCTGGGCAGCGCGACCGCCGGCGTGCCGGCGAAGACAAGACGCATGACCACAGCTCCCTCAGCGCCGATCCCGGGCCGGATCCCCGGCCGCGGATCCGATCGTCCCGACCATCATCACGATCATCGACCCGGCGGCGGACCCGATCGTCGACCCTACCGCCGTGCCGATCACCGTTCCGGTGGCCATCGTGGCGAGGACGGCCGACGCGATGATCTTTCCCTGGCGACTCAGCGCCCGCGGCCGAACAATGGGTGCGGCGATACCTTGACCACGGGCTTCGGCTCGTTCGACCACTCCGCCTCGCGGATCGCCTTCATGGCCGCCCGCTTCGTCTCCTTGTCGAGACGGTCGATGAACAGGATCCCGTCGAGGTGATCGGTCTCGTGTTGCAGGCATCGGGACAGGATGCCACTGCCCTCGACCGTGACCGGGTCACCGTGGGAGTTCTGGCCGACGGCGAGGACGCGTTCCGGACGGCGCAGGTCGAATGCCAGCCCCGGCAACGACAGGCAGCCCTCCTCGCCGTCCATCATCTCCTCGCTGAAGGGCCCCAGGACCGGGTTGATCAGGTGCCCGACCTCGTCCGAGTCATCGAGATACGTGAAGACACGCAGCGACACCCCCAGCTGCGGCGCGGCGAGGCCGACGCCGCCGGCGTCGCGCATGGTCTCAGCGAGATCGTCAACGAGGCGGCGCAGCTCCCGGTCGAAGGTCGCCACCGGGTCGGCGACCGTACGCAGCACCGGATCCCCGAGAAGGCGGATATCACGGACGGACACGGTCACTCCCAGAATGTCGTCACCTGACCGACCTCGGTCCGGCGAGATCGGACGCTTTCATGCTACGGGTCGCGCGGGAACCGGCGCCGGATTGGACCGGCGGCCCCGCCCCGGTCCGCCCCGGTCCGCCCCGGCCGGACCGGTGACGTGATGTCGACAGCCTTTGTGCCACCCGTGGGGCCACAAGGTGGCGCAAACTGCAGGTGGACGCAAGCTGCGGGTGGATGTGGTCGGAACCCGGTGTCCCGCCGTCCGGCGGCGTGCCCAGGCGGCGCGCCCCGACAGCGTGCCCCGGCACCGCCCGGACGGGCCGTCCGAAAACGGGCGGCGGGTTCGCGCGGCAGTCAGCGGGAACGCCGTTCACACAGCGGGCCGTTGCACGTGCGGAGGACGTGGGCCGCCGGCGGCACCGTGCCACGCGCAGGAGCAGGCGCCCGGACAGGCTCCGAGACAGGCCCCGCTCCGCGGGCCCACGACGCAGGCCCGGTTGCGGGCCGGGAAGACGGCATCGTGCTCAATCGAAGCGCACGGCTGGCCCGGCGAGTCGCCCTCACGATCCTGGGGCTGGCGGTGCTCGGCCTCGGCGTGGCGATGCTCGCGCTGCCCGGCCCCGGTTTCCTGGTGGTCGCGCTCGGGTTCTTCATCCTGAGCCTGGAGTACGAGTGGGCCCGGCACCGCTTCGAGCAGGCCCGGCAGAAGGCCGCCGACCTGGCCGACCAGGCCGCCGCCAACGCGTGGTCGACGGCGTTCACCGTCGTGTTCGGCATCGGGATGATCGCCGCCGGCATCGTCTGGATCGTCGTCGACACGCTGCCCGCGTCGTCGCCGTGGTCGGGCGGCAGCCTGATCTTCTCCGGGCTGGTGGTGCTCTCGACGATGTTCGTGAGCCTCTGGCAGGCCCGGCAGGCCCGCGAGGCCGGGCTGCCGACACCGGCCGAGCTGATCGAGCAGCGCGAGCACGCCGAGAAGCTCGAGCAGGACGGGGAGTTCCAGCACGGCGGGAAGCCCGAGCACGGCGTGAACTCCGCGCCCGCCGAGCCGAGCCGGCAGCGGGCTACTGGCCCTGCGTGAACTCGCTGATGCCGATCACCTTCGGCTGGCCCTGCACGCACTTGTAAATCGCCGCCCTGTCAGCCGAGGAGGCCTGCGAGATGTCGTAGCGCAGCGGGTAGGCCCGGCTGGTCGCGAGGTTGTTCGTGTCGGGCGGCTCCTGGCGCGCTCCCCCGACGGTGGGACAGGCGGCGCGGACCGCGTCCTTCTCCGCGGCCGTCGCGGCGGGGTCGAAGTACACCACCGCCTCGACCTTGGGCGGCGGGCCGTCGATCACCGCGTACACGCCGAACACGATCAGCCCGACCGTCGCCAGCCCGCCCAGGACCACCGCCGCTCGGCGCCGCGGATCGGTCAGGTACCCGATCGTCTGGCGGATCCAGTGCGGGGGGGCGGACGTCGTCATCAGGCGATTCCTGTCACAGCGGGGCACGAAATCTGGTCCGGCGGGCGCCACGGAGCGGCGTACACCGGGACCCTCAACGTATTCCGTCGGACGGGTCCGTAAGGTGAACGACCTTGTGCGGCACAGCACGGTAGCCGGCCCTGGTAACTAGGAGAGAACGTGCCATCCCTGATCGAGGATTACGCGCTGATAGGAGACACTCACTCGGCGGCGCTGGTCTCCCGCGACGGCTCGATCGACTGGCTGTGCCTGCCTCGGTTCGACTCCCCGGCCTGCTTCGCCGCGCTGCTCGGGGACAACGAGTCCGGCCACTGGAAGATCGCGCCGGTCGAGCCGGTGATCGGGGTGAGCCGCCGCTACCGCGGCGACACCCTGGTGCTCGAGACCGACATGACCACCGCGTCGGGCACCGTCCGGATCGTGGACGCGATGTTCCCCCGAGCGGGGGCGCACGTCGTCCTGCGGCTGGTGGAGTGCCTGCAGGGCACCGTCCGGCTCCGGTCGGAGACCCGCTTCCGGTTCGACTACGGCTCGATCGTGCCGTGGGTGCGCCGGCTCGACGAGCACTCGGTCGCCGCGATCGCCGGCCCCGACTCGGTGACGCTGTGGACCACCGCCCCGATGGAGGGGCACGACATGGCCACCTACGCGGAGTTCAGCGTCTCGGCCGGGCAGTCCGTCCCGTTCTCGCTCACCTGGCGGCCCTCGCACGAACCGGCGCCGGCCCCGCAGGATGTCCGGCGGATGATCTCGCAGACCGAGGCGTGGTGGTCGGACTGGATGGCCGGCTGCACCTACGACGGCCAGTGGCAGCCGGCGGTCCGCCGGTCGCTGATCACCCTGAAGGCGCTCACCTACGCCCCGACGGGCGGCATCGTCGCCGCGGTCACCACCTCGCTGCCCGAGCACATCGGCGGCGTCCGCAACTGGGACTACCGCTACTGCTGGCTGCGTGACGCCACGATCACCCTGCTGGCGCTGCTCGACGCCGGCTTCACCAGCGAGGCGACGGCCTGGCGGGAGTGGCTGCTGCGCGCCGTGGCCGGCGACCCGTCCCGGGTGCAGATCATGTACGGGGTGGCCGGTGAGCGGCGGCTGCCCGAGTACGAGGTCCCGTGGCTGCCGGGCTACGAGAACTCCTCCCCCGTCCGGGTGGGCAACGCCGCCGTCGACCAGTTCCAGCTCGACGTCTACGGGGAGGTCCTCGACGCCCTGCACGTGGCCCGCGTCGCGGTGGCGAACCGGCGTCCCGGCTCGGCCCGTGACGGTTTCCTCGCGGGGATCCACTCCTCCGAGGACGACGGCCGGGACGGCTCCTGGCAGCTGCAGACCAAGCTCATGGACTTCCTCGAGACCGGGTGGCGCAAGGCCGACGAGGGCATCTGGGAGGTCCGCGGGCCGCGGCGGCACTTCGTCCACTCGAAGGTCATGGCCTGGGTGGCCGCCGACCGGGCCGTCCGGGGGATCGTGGAGTCCGGGCTACCCGGCCCGGTCGAGCGGTGGTCGGCGCTGCGGGACGAGATCCACCACGAGGTGTGCGCCCGCGGGTTCGACTCCGACCGCAACACGTTCACCCAGTTCTACGGCTCGAAGGAGCTCGACGCGGCCCTGCTCTACATGTCACTCGTCGGCTTCCTGCCGGCGACCGACCCGCGGGTCGTCGGCACCGTGGCCGCCATCGAGCGCGAGCTGATGGAGGACGGCTTCGTCATGCGCTACCCGACGGCCGAGGACGGCGCCGTCGACGGCCTGCCGGCCGGGGAGGGTGCCTTCCTCGCCTGCACCTTCTGGCTGGCGGACAACTACGCGCTGTCCGGGCGGGTGCACGAGGCGCAGGAGCTGTTCGAGCGGCTGCTGGCGCTGCGCAACGACGTCGGGCTGCTGGCCGAGGAGTACGACCCCCGGCTGGGCCGGATGACCGGCAACTTCCCGCAGGCGTTCAGCCACGTCCCGCTGGTCAACACCGCGCGCACGCTCACCGACGCGCTGCGCGGCCGGCCGCGCTCGCGCACCGACCGCGCGCACCCGCCGGGCCACTTCTTCGGCTGACCACGGCACCGGCCGCCGGCCGGGCCGGCACCGGTCACGGACGGTGTACCGGGATACTGGAGCGCAGGTAGACGCCGCGCCGCGTACCGCGGGCGGCCACCCGGACCAGGCGTGGCGACGCCGTCCGTGACGGGGACCCACCCGGACCGGTGGCTCATGGCGCCGCCGGGCGGTGACGGATGGACGAGTGGAGGCGGCACGGGTGGCGGAGCGGATCGCGGTCATCGGCGGCGGGATCCTCGGGCTCGCGGTGGCACGCAGGCTCGGGCAGGTCGTGCCCGGATCGACGGTCACCGTGTTCGAGAAGGAGCATGACGTCGCCCAGCACCAGACGGGGCGCAACAGCGGCGTCGTTCACGCGGGCCTCTACTACAAGCCGGGCTCGCTGAAGGCGACGCTGTGCCGCCGCGGCGTCGGCCTGCTGCGCGAGTACTGCGAGGCCCGCGGCATCCGCTACGAGGAGTGCGGCAAGGTCGTCGTGGCCGTCGACGACAGCGAGCTGGGCCGGCTCGACGACATCGCGCAGCGGGCGACGGCCAACGGCGTGCCCGACACCCGCATGCTCGACGCCACCGAGCTGCGCACGATCGAGCCGCACGCCCGCGGGGTCGCCGCGCTGCACTCCCCGACCACGGCGATCGTGGACTACCCGGCCGTCGCCCGGGCGCTGCGCGCGGACATCCTGGACGCGGGCGGCGCGGTGCGCACCGGCGCCGAGGTGATCGGCGTGGACGACGGCCCGGCGGGCGTCCGGCTGCGGCTGCGGGTGCGCGGCTCCGCGCCGGTCGCGCCGAACGGGAACCACCACACGGCGGCGGTCGACGGCGGGACGGTCCGGGTGGTGTCGGAGTCGGTCGGCCCGTTCGACCGGCTGATCTCCTGCGCCGGCCTGCACTCCGACGAGGTCGCCGCGCTCACCGGAGAGGACAGCTCGCCGCGGATCATCCCGTTCCGCGGCGACTACTGGCTGCTGCGCCCCGAGCGGCGCGACCTCGTCCGTGGCCTGATCTACCCGGTGCCCGACCCGCGCTACCCGTTCCTGGGCATCCACCTCACCAAGCGGGTGGACGGGGAGATCCTCGTCGGCCCCAACGCCGTGCTCGCCACCGCCCGCGAGGGCTACACGGTGGGCACCGTCGACCGGGGTGACCTGCGGCAGACCCTGTCCTGGCCGGGCTTCCAGAAGATGGCTAAGACGCACTGGCGCACCGGCGCCAAGGAGATACTGCGCACCGCCAGCAGGCGCGCGTTCGTCGCCGAGGCCCGACGCTACGTCCCCGAGCTGCGCACCGCGGACGTCGTGCGGGGCCCGGCGGGAGTGCGGGCCCAGGCGGTCGCGCGGGACGGCAGCCTGGTCGACGACTTCGTCCTCGCCGTGCGCGGACGGGTCGTCCACGTGCGCAACGCCCCGTCCCCGGGTGCGACCGCGTCGCTGGCGATCGCGGAGCACATCGTCGCCGACGCGGTACCCGAACGCACGTCCTGACCGTCAGGGCGTCCCACCCGGTCCCACGGCAGGGCTGGCGCTGAGGGCGGCGAGCACGGGGAGCAGCACGGCGCAGGTCGGCGTGGGCACCCCGAGCCGCCCGCCCGTCCGGACGACCGCTCCGAGCAGCGCGTCGTGCTCCAGCGGGCGGCCCGCCAGCCGGTCACGCAGCATGGACGTCCCCGCGCCGGGCGGCTGGTGGCCCAGCCGGGCGAGCGTGCGCTCCGGGGCGTCCGCGGCTATGCGTGCGCCGGCGGCCCGGGCCACCGAGGCGGTCTCCCGCATGACCGCCAGCGCGAGCTCGCCGACATCCGGGCGGGCGAGCACCTCGAGACCGCGTGCCGTCAGCGCCGTCAGCGAGTTCGCCGCGCTGTTGCTGAGCAGCTTCGACCAGGCGGCCGTGGCGAAGTCGGGGACGAGCCGGACGTCGCCGGGCGGCAGCATCCCGGCGAAGCGCTCGCCCAGCGGGCCGTCGGGCACCTGCAGCACCCCGTAGGCCAGATGCCGGACCACACCCGGCCGCTCCAGCTCGGCATTGAGGTACACCACCGCCGGCAGGACGGCGTCACGCGGGACGGGTGGGCTGACCCGCTCGGCGTGGTCGACCCCGTTCTGCGCGACCACCACTCCGGTCCCTGCTCCCAGGCCGGCACGCAGCCATCCCATCGCGGCCGGGGTCTGATGGGCCTTCGTGGCCAGCACGATCCAGTCCACCGGCCCGCCGAGATCGGCGGGGTCGCGAACCACCGGCAGCCGCAGCTCGGTGACGCCTCCGCCGGCCGCGGGGCCGGCCCGGACGATGCGCAGGCGGTCGAAGCCGCCGCCGCGCACGCAGAGGAGCACCTCGGCACCGGCCTCGGCCGCGCGCGCGGCGAAGTACCCGCCCACCGCGCCGGCACCGACGACCGCGACCCGGCGCCGCCCCGCCGCCGCGCCACGCGTACCGGACGGGCCGGGCGGGAGCACCCGCCCCTGGAGCACCGCGGCGTCCCGCGCGGGCACGACGTCCATGCGCAGAGCCTGCCACCATCTCGCGGGTCCGCCGACCGGTCGGGGCTCACCCGTCCGGTGCCTGGCGACCGGATCCGGCCCGGACCGGCCGGGCAGCTGCGACGCTGACCACATGGAACCGCGCCGGAGGACGATCCCCGCCCTCGATGCCGACCGGGCCCGCCTGAGCCGCGGGCACGCCGTCGTTCCGGAACCCGAGATCGGCCGTCGCTGGCGCGCGGCGCGGGCGCGGGCGGGCGTCGTCCACCTGGACGCCGCCGCGGCCGCCCGGCCGAGCATCGCGACCGTCACCGACCAGACCGACCACCTCCGCCAGGAGAACCTGGTGGGCGCCTACATCGCCGAGATGGAGGCCGCGGAGGTCCTCGCCGGCGCGCGGGCCCGGCTCGCGACGCTGCTGGGCCCCGGGCTCATCGCCGACGACGTGGTCTTCCAGCATTCCGCCAGCACCGGATTCGCCGCGCTCCTGGCCGCCTGGCCACTGCCCCCCGGTTCCCGCGTCGGCGTCGTGCCCGGGGAGTACGGGTCGAACCTGCTGCTGCTGGCGACCCGCGCGGCCCGCGACGGCCTGGAGCTGGTCGAGCTCCCCGTGGACCCGCTGGGCCGCATCGACCTCGACCGCCTCGACCGCGTGCCCGGCCCGGCCCGCCTCGAGGACCTCGCCCTGGTGACGTTCCCGCACGTCCCGAGCCAGCGCGGCGTCGCGCAGCCCGCGGCGGAGATGGCGGCCCGCTGCGCCGCCGCGGGCGTCGACCTGATCCTCGACGTGGCCCAGTCGCTCGGCCAGGTCGACCTCGCCGGCATCGGGGCGGCCGCCTACGTCGGTACCTCACGCAAGTGGCTGTGTGGCCCCCGCGGCGCGGGCTTCACCGCGGTGCGCCCGGACGTCGTCGACCGCCTCGGCCCCGGGGCGCCCAGCCTCCACTCGGCCCACCCCCACGACCTGCGGGCCCATCCCGCGCTGCCCGCGCGACCGCTGCCGGGCCCGTCCCGGATGGCGGTCGGCGAGGCGGCGGTGGCGAGCCGGGTCGGGCTGGCCACCGCGCTGACCGAGCTGCTGGCCGAGGACCTCGGCGCGATGCGCGACCGGATCACCGCCCTCGCCCGGCACGCGCGCCGCGCCCTCGACGGAGTCGCCGGCTGGCGCCTCGGCGAGGAGGCCGACTCCCCCACCGGCATCGTGACCCTGCGCCCACCGGCCGGTGTCGATCCGCTGGCGGTCTGCCGGGCGCTGTACGTCGAGGCCCGGATCCTGACCAGCCCGATCCCGGCCGGCCGGGCACCCGAGCTGACCGCACCGGTGCTGCGGGCGAGCACGCACGTCTACAGCAGCCCCGCGGAGATCGAGCAGCTCGCCGAGGCCCTCGACAGGTGGGGCCGCCCGGGGCCGTGACGGGCCGCCGCCGGCAACCCGTCAGCCGACAACGCCCGCTGACCCACCGAGACGGACACCATCAGCGATCACATGGTAACGATGATGACGGGCCGCGCTCGCGGCCACCGACAGCTACCACAACGCCCGCCACCCACGGTCCGTAGTCGAATTCGAGCCACGCGTAAGATCGGCTGGTAGGCGAGACGGCAATGATCGGCCCAGCGCTGCTTCTCCGGTGCGACGCCCGCCCCGAGACCCGCCACCGCCCGGTCGCGGACGGCACGGTCGGTCACCGAACTGGACCGGAATGCCCGTCGGACCTGATGCGTCCGGGAACCTGTTGGTAACGCCAGGTGCCGGTCTGCTGAAATAGCTGCGTTGCAGGCAAGGTGTCCGGTGGCGTTCCGGTGGGGGAACGGACACGTCACGCGTATGCCCGACGGCGGGCAGAACGGGAGCGACGTGACCCACAGCGCAACGCAGCGGGAGTCGACCACGCGGTGAGCAGGCTCATCTCGGTCGCCGCTGTCGACGACCACCCCATCGTGCTCCGCGGCCTCGCCGACGTCATCGAAGGGCTCGACGGCCTCACCCTTCTTGCCACGGCGACGTCGATCGCCGAACTGCTGGCCGGCCCGGGCCGGAAGGCGGACGTCGTCCTGCTCGACCTCGACCTCGGCGACGGCTCGGAGGCACCCGACAACATCCGGCAACTCACCGGCATCGGCGCCTCGGTGATCGTCTTCAGCGCGCTCGGCGACCCTAAGGCCGTCCGCGGCGCGATGCGCGCGGGCGCCGGTGGCTTCGTCACCAAGACCGACGACGTTGGCGAGCTGGCCACCGCGATCCGCGCGGCCGGGGCGGGGACCGGCTGGGTCTCACCCCAGTTGGCGTTCATGCTCCTGACCGACGAGGCGCCCGACCGGCCGACGCTGTCGCTCAAGGAGCTGGAGGCCCTGCGCCTCTACGCGACCGGTATGCCGCTCAAGACCGTCGCCCGCAAGATGACCGTCTCCCCGGAGACCGCGAAGCAGTACATCGAGCGGGTGCGGGTGAAGTACCGCAAAGCCGGCCGCCACGCCGACACCAAGATCGATCTCTACAAGCGCGCGAAGGAGGACGGCCACCTCGACTGACCGGAGCCGCCCACGTGCCGCACCCTCAGACCACTCGCATCCCAGCGCACTCGCGACGAATCGCTCGACCAGACGGTCTCCCTCCGAGCGCCGACACCCCATCCCGACGCGCCCTGTGCCACGCGGGGAGCAACCCTGCTGCCACGACCCCACAGCCCCACCGGCAGGACGGGCCCGCGCACCTGTGGGCCGGGCGCAGTGGGCACCGGCCCGGGCGGCCGGTGCCCACTGCCCGGCGCACGCCGGATCCCCGCGTCCGGCGCACGCCTCGCGCCGCCCCTGCCCGATGGAACGCGCGCTTCGGGCCAGCGGGTGTGATCGGACGCCGGTCCCCCCGGTCCGAACGTCCCACCCCCCGTCACCTGCTGTGCCGTCACAGAGTCTGCCAAGACGGGGCTATTCCGTCATGACCCCAAAGACATCCTCGGGCTGACCCCCGTACGGGGGTCAGCCAGCTGGGGGTGAACCCGCAGCCGCGCACCTGATCCGGACCGCCGCTGGGGCGGTCAGTCCTCCGCGACCGCCGCGGGGCGGGCCAGTGGGGTGTAGCGCACGAGCACACCGACGAGGACCAGCACCACCCCGCTGAAGCTGATCACCCACAGGCCGGGACCGAGGTCGGTAGTTGCGTCGAAACCCGTCCCGGAGAGCAGGCCGCCTCGGCGGAAGCGGGCGACGTCGACGACGGCCGTGAGGATCAGCATGAGGCCCGCGATCACGGCGAGCATGCGGCCCCAGTCGACACGCCGCCCCGCCAGCAGCAGGCCCGCCACCATCGCGAGGATCCCGAGCAGCATCGTGAGCTGGCCGTGCTGGTCGGGATCCGTGCCGTGGATGGCGAACTCCACGATGCCGAACGCGCGCACCGTGGCCCACGTCATCGTCGAGCCGATGACCGCCGCGCCCCCGGCCAGGACCACCAGCGGCGGGCAGAGGATCGCCAGCAGGCGCCGCAGTGAGCGCGCCGGGGCGGCGGCCTCCGGGCCCACCGGCCCCGGGCCGGACGCTCCCGGCCAGGCGGCGTCCACGACATCAGCGGCCCGAGGGGCGGTCTCGGCGCCGTTGCTCGCCGGGACGCCTGGCGATGTCTCACCCGCGGCCCACCGGCCCCAGACCACCACGGCTCGCCCAGCCTCCGGCTCGGCCGACGGCCTGCCCCAGCGGGGATCGGCGGTGGCCTCTGCCGCGGCCCGCCAGGCCGCCAGGCCCGCGTCGACCCGTGATCTGTCGTCCGGCGTGACGTTCTCGCCGCCGGACGGACGGGCCCACGGGCTCCGCTGCCGATGCTCGCCCACCCGGTCCTCCCGCCGTCCACCACCGAAGCCCTGGTGCCGGTCGGGCCGGCGGACGGGCCCGGCCTCCCCGCGCCCCGTGACGGTGGTACCACGCGCGGACAGCGGCCGCATGCCGCCCATCGCAACGGCACACGGCCCGCTGGGCACCTCACGTTCCCCATGTCACCCACGATAGAACACATGTTCGAGTCCCGGTCGCGGACGACGTGGTCTCCTCGGCGGGCGCAACGGCGCCGCCGCCGGCCGCGCATGGCCGGTCAGCTGGGCCGCTACCGCCCGGACCGCGGGCGCGCCACCGCGACCAGCGCCACGAGCCCGGCCACCAGAGTCACGACCACGCCGATCTGCGGCCGGACGGCTATCACATCGGCGGAGATGGCCCGAAAGGACGACAGGGACGGCGGTCCCAGCGCGAGATCGAACCCGGAGACGATCACGAGCAGCAGCGCTGACGCCCTCGCGACGAGGAGATCGGCCTCCGGTCCGGCCGGACCGGCCCCGCCCGCCCGGCGGCCACGGCCGCGCAGCGACGCCAGGCCGATCAGGGCCATCACCAGCCCGGTGACGAGCGTCAGGCGCCCGTCACCGACGGTGATGCCGGTGAACGTGCGGGTCTCGTCCCCGCTCGTCAACGTGCTCCAGGGGAGGAAGGCGGCCACCGCCGCCACCGCCCCGCCGAGCGCGAGGAGGGCCATGTCCCGGCGACCGCGCACCGCCATCGGCGCGGCGGCGGTGCGGTGCTCGCGGCGGGTCTGCCCGGCACGGTTCCCCAGATCCTCCACCGGATCCACCGCCGGGCCGGAGTCCGCGGCCGGGCCGGGGCTCGGGGCCGCCGGCCGGGGCTCCGCCGGTCGTTGCCGATCGGTCGCCGCACGCTCCCCCGCGGACGGCTGCCCGCGCCCGGTCGTGTCCGAGGTCCGATGCGGCGCGGCGTCGGGTGTCCACGCCGGATCGGCGGACCGGCCGGGATCGTCCGGTCGTCCCGGCTCCGTGGGCCGCCCCGGGTCGGCCGTGCCCGGCACCGCCGTGCCCGGGTCCGGTCGATCCTGGCGCCGCCGGGTCGCCGGCTCGGCGCCGCGGCCGGTCGCGGGACGCACGAAGCCCGTGGTGGGGGGCGAGTCCGGCGGGATGCCCGGGTCCGCGTCGAACGTCCGCCCGCCCGTCTGCTGCTCGGGCACGGCAGGGGCGCTCGACTCCGCGTCCGGCCCCGATGTGGGCCGCCGGCCGGCCATGCGGCGCAGGTCCACCCGCATGGTCGGCGGATCGAGGGCCTCGCGGGCGGTCGTGGACGGTTCCGTGTGGGTGGGCTTCGCCGCCGGCGTCGCGGATGTCGCGCGAGCGGACCGCGCACCGCCACCGCCCGATCCGGCGGACCGCGCGGTCCCGGTCGGCCTGGCCGACTCGGGCGCACCGGCGGGCGCCGCGGCTGCCGCGGACCGCGATGGTGCCGTGGACCGCGACGCGACCGACTGTGACGGCGCCGCGCTCTGCGACGTGGCGGACTGCGGCGTGGCGGACTTTGGCGGCGCGGCCGGCGAGGAGGGCACGGCGGTGGACGGCGCCGCGCCCGACGCCGTGCCTGTCGATGCCGAGGATGTCGATGGCCGCCGGTCCCCGAGCGGCGCCGCGGGCTGGTCGGAACCGCCACCGGCCGCCTCGGGGGAATCCGTCGCGCCCGCCGACGCCCGCTCGAACCACGTCGGGCGGTCCTCGCCCGGCGTCCGGGCCGGCGCCGGGCTGGACCGCCACGTCGGCGCCACCGGAGAGGCCGGCGAGCCCGAACGCGCGGACGGATCAGCCGACCGCGCCTGGCTCCCCGGTGCCGTGTGCCATGTGGGCGGCCCGGTGGGCCGGCCTCTCCGGTGGCGCCGACGTGG